>JAUCGB010000186.1 GCA_030377895.1 Anaerolineales bacterium HSG24 | reverse complement strand
AACACTTGAAAACTCAACAGACATGTTTCTCAAGTAACGCGAATTTTTTGCTATTGGCGATAATTATTTAGCATCAGAAACATCATTTCACACTTTTTCGCAACTCTTGAGGGTATACGCGGGTGAGAGCAAGCTTTGCACTCCCATTACTTGGCGGTGATACCTACTCTAAAGTCCTCTTGTAATATTATTATGTTAACGTTATACTGTTGACAACATTGTTAAGGAACGGAGGCTCTTGGTGTTACGAGCGGGCGATAAAATAGTTCAAGGCGAGTTTGAAATCATCCGTCCTTTGGGGCAGGGCGGGTTTGCCAGCGTTTATCATGCGCGAGATATTATGCTCAATCGTCATGTGGCGATTAAGGAGTTACGCACTGATAAGGCGATTGATAAACGGAACTTAAAACGATTTGTGCAAGAGGCACGGGCCACCGCGCTAGAACATCCAAACATTGTGACGATTTATGGCATGCGTCGTCATAAACAATATCTTTACATAGTGATGGAGTTTTTGCCCGGCGGAACCTTACGAGATTTGCTCAACAAACAGCCAAAATTGCCCGTTGAGCAAACCTTAAAGTTGACCATAGGCATTTGCGAGGGGTTGGCCCGTTTTCATGATCGAGGGATTATTCATCGTGATATTAAAGCCGAAAATATTCTGCTGACCGTCGATGGGCGGCCTAAAGTGGCTGATTTGGGGATTGCCCATGTGCCGGAGAGTGCCGGAGGATTGGGCATGGGGCTGACGCAGGTCGGATTCCAGCCTAGCACCTTGTTATACAGTTCGCCGGAGCAGTTACGGGGCGAATCGCTCGATCCCCGCAGTGATGTGTATCAAGTGGGCGAACTACTGTATGAGATGCTGTCGGGCGCGCACTATATCGACATTGATTGGTTGGAGCATACCGCCCTCACGCATGGCGGGAACAATCAGGCTCGGTCTCAGATTAAAATGTATCAACTGTTGGAAAAATCGATCTGTGAGGATATGCCGAGTGGCCTCAAGACCATGTGGCGTGAGATTGGAGCTTTGGCCGGAGTGGTTGAAACCGCTATCTCCAAAGACCGTGACGACAGGTTCAACAATACCCGTGAGTTGGCCGCGGCCCTGAATGCTTTTAGCGTCAACACCACCCCCGCCGTCAAGGAAAAAGAGACTCCGACCAAACAGGCCCTCATGAATTCGCGAGCCTACAACAAACGGGGTTTGGCTCATGTGCAGATGCGGAACTATGAGCAGGCGGTGATTGATTACGCCACCGCCATCGAGTTGGATGCCAACTATCTCGAGCCGTACCATAACCGGAGCATTGTCCATTTATTAATGGATAATTATGGTCAAGCTCTGATTGATTGCAACAAAGCGATAGAACTAGCCCCCGACTTTATTCCAGCCCACATCAACCGAGGTATCACCTACACCGGTTTGCGCCAATATGAGGCCGCGCTAGAGGATTACAACCAAGTCTTGAAACTGTCGCCCCAAAACGTTTTTGCCTACTACAACCGAGCTAATACTTGGCTTTGGACGGGTGGTTACGAAGAGGCGATTGCCGATTATGGCAAGACGATTCTGTTTGATGATAAGTTTGTGGCCGCTTACGTCAATCGGGGCATTGCCTATGCCCAAATGGAAAAATTCGACCTAGCCATCATCGACTACAACCAAGCAATTGAGTTGAATCCAGCCTATAGTCAAGCCTACTACAACCGAGCTTACGCCTTCCGTAAGTTGGGCGAAAACGAATCGGCTATCGTCGATTATACCCGCGTCATTGAGCTAAACTCCAAACATCCCCACGTATACAGCAATCGAGCCGATGCCTTTATGGCCGTTGGCAACAGTGAACGGTTTGAGGAAGATTATGCCAAAGGCTACATCTCCACCCCCTCTTCGATTAATCCCCGTAAATTGAGCGTGGCCCGCAGTATGTTAATGCCGGCCAGTTTCTTAGATTTTCTCACTCGAACCGAGTAGCGTGAGGTTCGATGAATCGGCAAACGTAATCATTCAGTCCCCTTGTTCCCAAACTGGGTTTGAGAACAAGGGGCAACTCCGCAGAACTCATCCGATGACTATTTCGATATTTAGTCATCGGATGAGTCTTCCGCACTACCCACTTTTCACTTTTCACTTTTCACTATTCGGGTCTCCTACGTCCGCATCCTCCCACCAATCGCTGTCTTTGCGAGGTCGCCGTTTGGGCGGTTTATCGGGAGCAAGCGGCTTAAGTTTATTGTGCTTGAGCAGACGTTTTATCTCTGCCTGTAGGTGGATTCTCTCTTGTTTTGCCTCTCGCAGGGCCTTATCATGCTTGCTCTGCGTTTTTTTGATCGATGCGGCCTCTTGCCAAAGCGATTTGACTTGGCAAATTATGCGACCAATCGCCATCTCTGGCTTAATTTGTTCGTGTGTCCAGTCGGTGATCAATTTTTTTAACTCTTTATTGATCATAAGATTTAGGGGAGGAGGATGTAGGAAAGGTTACAACAACCTCCGAAACGTTCCCTGCGCCCTCCTCTAGCCTCCTTTTTTGTTCCTGATAAGGA
>JAUCGB010000046.1:29465-31545 GCA_030377895.1 Anaerolineales bacterium HSG24 | reverse complement strand
ATATTGGCGTTCCGGCAAGGCAAATCAATAAGATTGTTTATGGTGAACGTGGGATAAGCGCAGATACAGCCCTCAGACTGGCCCGTTATTTTGGGATGTCTATTGAGTTTTGGACTGGTATTCAAACTCATTACGAAGTTGAAAAAGCTAAAATGGCATTGGCTGACCGTTTAGAAAAAGAGGTAAAGTTTTTGCCTTGAGTTAACGGTTGGTTCGTGGCATGGCAAAATGGGGGTCGGTAGGTCGAGAATTTGTCTGTTGGCGGAGTCGGCTGTGCAAACAAACGTCATGGCTCAAGCCGCTAACCAATCTTTGCACTGGATTGAACACCACAGGCTTGGTTGTTCGGCGGAGTTTCGTGAGCGGTGTTCAACTCAGTGAATTCAGTCGTTAGCTTAATCTTGGCAAGGCGTTTTGTTACTGCATGGTCATCGTGGTCACTCGGAACATGGCAAAATGGGCATGGTCGGCAGGTCGAGAGTCTGTGGGCGGGGTCGGCTGTGCAGTCGTAAATTATGGCAAAAACTCGCTAACCAATCATTGCACTGGATTGAACACCTGCGGGCATGGTTGTTCCGTGAAGTTTTGTGAGTGGTGTTCAACTCAGTGAATTCAGTCGTTAGCTTAATCTTGGTTAAAGGGTAACAGTATGAAAATTAATGACACAACAAAACTATTTAATTTTTTTGTATTCATTGCATTTGTCTGCACTGGTTGTATTGCGGACGGAAGGGTAGTTGGTGGTAACGAAGCAACACTAGGTGAGTGGCCGTGGCAAGCCAGACTTTCTATATCTATTGGGCAGGATAATTTTCTTTGTGGTGGTTCTCTCATTGATGAAAATTGGATTCTAACTGCTGCCCATTGTATTGAAAATGCTATCCCCGAAAATGTGACTGTAAGCCTAGGAGATTATCGACGTTCTGAGAACGAAGATACAGAGCAAGTTCTTAATGTAACTCAAATTATTCCTCATCCTAACTATGATGGAGCTACATATGATAACGATATTGCTTTATTAGAATTGGAAACATCCGTACAACTAACTGATGCAGTTCAGGTTGTTGTGCTTGGCACATCAAATGACCCTGTAGAGTCAGGTACAATGGCTACTATTACAGGGTGGGGAAGAACATCTGAAGGTGGCTCAACTTCAGATGTTTTAATGGAAGCAGAAGTTCCAATTGTTACTAACAATACTTGTAATGAAGCTTATTCAGATATTCAGATAACCGATAATATGCTCTGTGCTGGATTTGATGAGGGAGGTGTAGATACCTGTAATGGTGACAGTGGTGGTCCATTGATTGTTCGCGATAGTGATGATTGGATGTTGGCTGGTATAGTAAGTTTTGGAATAGGTTGTGCACGTCCTGATCTGTACGGTGTATACACACGAGTCTCAAGATACAACTCTTGGATAAATGCTCAACTTGATGATGAACCATTTGAGCCATTAGAGCTTGGTGAACAATTAAACTCTGATGGACAGGTAATTAATTGTGTTTCTTGGAGCGAAGACCGAATTGATTGTTTTGTAAGAGGTGACGATGAGGCGATGCATCATCGCTGGTGGGATGGACATAGTTGGGGAGGATGGGAGAGTTTAGGTGGCGTTCTTACCTCAGCACCAGAGTGTGTTTCTTGGAGTGAAGACCGAATTGATTGTTTCGTAAGAGGTGGTGATGAGGCGATGCACCACCGCTGGTGGGATGGACATAGTTGGGGGGGATGGGAGAGTTTAGGTGGCGTTCTTACCTCAGCACCAGAATGCGTTTCTTGGGGCGAAAACCGAATTGATTGTTTCGTAAGAGGTGGTGATGAGGCGATGCACCACCGTTGGTGGAATGGAAGTAGTTGGGGAGAATGGGAGTATTTAGGTGGCGTTCTTACCTCAGCACCAGAATGCGTTTCTTGGGGCGAAAACCGAATTGATTGTTTCGTAAGAGGTGGTGATAAGGCGATGCACCATCGTTGGTGGAATGGAAGTAGTTGGGGAGAATGGGAGTATTTAGATGGAGTTCTTACCTCAGCACCAGAATGTGTTTCTTGGGGCGAAAACCGAATTGATTGTTTCGTA
>JAUCGB010000046.1:0-29366 GCA_030377895.1 Anaerolineales bacterium HSG24 | reverse complement strand
GGCGATGCACCATCGTTGGTGGAATGGAAGTAGTTGGGGAGAATGGGAGTATGTAGGTGGCGTTCTTACCTCAGCACCAGAATGTGTTTCTTGGGGCGAAAACCGAATTGATTGTTTCGTAAGAGGTGGTGATAAGGCGATGCACCATCGTTGGTGGAATGGAAGTAGTTGGGGAGAATGGGAGTATTTAGATGGAGTTCTTACCTCAGCACCAGAATGTGTTTCTTGGGGCGAAAACCGAATTGATTGTTTCGTAAGAGGTGATGATAAGGCGATGCACCATCGTTGGTGGAATGGAAGTAGTTGGGGAGAATGGGAGTATTTAGATGGAGTTCTTACCTCAGCACCAGAATGTGTTTCTTGGGGCGAAAACCGAATTGATTGTTTCGTAAGAGGTGATGATAAGGCGATGCACCATCGTTGGTGGAATGGACGTAGTTGGGGAGGATGGGGACAACGTTAAACCATCATACATGGTCACTCGGAACATGGCAAGATGGGCATGGTCGGCAGGTCGAGAGTCTGTTGGCGGAGTCGGCTGTGCAGTCGAGCATCATGGCTCAACTCGCTAACCAATCATTGCACTGGATTGAACACCTTCGGGCATGGTTGTTCGGTGGAGTTTCGTGAGCGGTGTTCAACTCAGTGAATTCAGTCGTTAGCTTGGTAATAGCTCTACCACATACTTGGTAAAATAAAAAAACTAATGAGGTAATCATGAACTACAATCTTCAAGTAATAACAAAAAATTCAAAGAACATGGAAGAAACTCTCACACTTTCTACAGGTGAAATAGCTGATAAAATAAAACTTAAACATGATATAGAACTACTTCCCCAATTTACATATATCGATTCATCAAGAATGATAGGTGGAGAAGATATATTATTGTTTTTATTAAGTATTCCGGTCGGAATGGCTACTAGTATAACTGCTAACATTATATATGATTGGCTAACAAAAAATGAAATTGAGCAAGTTAGATTAAACAGAACCGTGATTATAGTTGAGGAAAAAGAAAAAACAACAAAGATAATTGCAGAAGAGTTAAATCGATGAAATTTAGCGAGAGGTATTATAAAAGCCGAAGGAATGCAATAAATGAAATATCTATGAAGATGAATGGTAATAAAAGTGCCATATTAGGAGTAGGACACTTCATAAGTGCAATAAAGAAAATTCAAAAAGAAATATCAATTCTTTCGGCTTCTGTTACTGATACCGCAACACAATCCTTGTTTTACAATACCGCAATCGAGTTAATACCATACGGCAGATTCAATGCACAATTAGTACACCCTCGCAAAAAAGAACCTTTTATATTGATAGATACAAGTATTGTTGATTTTTTTGGAAACATGAGTGCGTTATATGTGACACTATATGCAAATAACAATAATCAGAATGTACTAGATATTACAGAACAAGAGGTTATAGATATATTATTTGCATCTGCTGAGATATTTTATGATGGGTTGGGGTGGGAATCTGAACTTAATGCTATATATGCGAAGAAATTAAATTATAATCGCATTCATGAAGGTAATAGACAAAGAGCTATGACTTATTCATTGGCATCTAGGTTGTTTATTATAAGTCATGAAATAGGACATTTGTATCACAACCAACAAGTTGGACAATTTGCAGATAAATCTTCTCGTCTCGGCAAATTCTGGAATGATTTTTGGAATGCGTTAGGTGGTCACATGTTAAGTCACCAAAAAGAACGGATGGCTGATATACATGCTGTAGAAATAATGCTACAATTCGCATCAACCTATAAAAACAACCCACCACTATTTTTTGACATCCTAAATGGGGTACACTTTTGTATGGATGCAATTCATACGATGCAGATGTTAAAAGGAAAACACAAAGACGTAGAAGGTTTGAAATTAATTGGTGTAAATGAAAGACCTACACACCCAATAGGTGGATTTAGAATATCAGAATATAGAGATAGGCTAAAAAAGATGTTTAAGGATGAGTTTGATTCCTTATTTCATCCTTCATTACAGTACCATAAAATTGTGCATCCTTACATAGAAAAAATAGTTTCGGGTGCAGTTCCATCTACTGATTATTTTCAAATGAAAGAATTAGCTAGAAACCTTTTAGAGCCTCCTTGGGTATGGGATAATAATAGTGTAAAAAACATCTATGGTATTTAACACTTGCATGAGAAAAAAGTTGTTATGTGAGATTGGTTTTACAATCAAATATCATGGTACAAGTCGCTAACAAAACATTGCACTGGATTGAACACCTGCGGGCATGGTTGTTCGGCGGAGTTTCGAGAGCGGTGTTCAACCAGTGAATTCAGTCGTTAGCTACTCTTTGAGGGATTTCTTTTTGCTGTGTAGCTTGGCTCTGACATGTGGCTCAGGTTGGCGGGCGCTTTGGCCGTATGCTCAATGTGGGCATGGTTGCTCAAGTGGGGTCGGGTTGGCGGGGTCGGCTGTGCAATCGGGCATCATGGCTCAACTCGCTAACCAATCTTTGCACTGGATTGAACACCACGGGGGCTATCAACGTAAGCCGAGATATGTAGCACATGCTTCAGCCTGTGCCGCACAGTCTAAAGACTGTGTTACGATATTATCTGTCGCACGTTAAGTTGATAGCCACCACGGGCTTGGTTGTTCCGTAGAGTTTCGTGAGCGGTGTTCAACTCAGTGAATTTGGGCGTTAGCTTATCTTGGGTGAGGGTATTTTTTTATTTATATAAGGTAGAATAGGTATAACAATGACTGAGCAAGAAGTACTTGATACAATCAGAGATGATTGGATAGAAGATGTTAGTTTATCAGAAATAGAAGAAAGGGCTAAAGAAGTATGGCCGTCAGTAATTATTGGGTTTGCTGAACAATTAGGAATTTCTCCTACAGAAAACTTAGATAAAATTATTACGCAACTGGCTAAATTTCATAAAATAAGCAAGAAACAAGAAATGGAGTCATTAAAAAACACCTGTATTCAAAATTCAAAAATAGATATTTTTACGAATAAATATGGACATTTATTTGAAAAAGATGAATATGGTGAATTATCTTATTCTCTCCCTATGTTAAGAAAAATCACAGGATTAGCATTAGAGTGAATAATTCCTAATTGTACGGTTGTAAGTTGTCTTCAATCGAAAGTTATAGATGTTCAGATAAACATTTTCAGCCGTTACCTTCCCGCAAGTTTAGAACTTGCGGGAAGGTTGGTTTTGAATTGAAAACCATTATCTAAAAAACTGTAGGGTCAAATCCAGCTAACAAATCATTGCACTGGATTGAACACCACGGGGTTGGTTGTTCCGTGGTGTTTCGTGCATGGTGTTCAACTCGGTGAATTTGGTCGTTAGGTTGCTACATCGCCGGAGGGTTTTGAACCCACTGGAGCGGGTGTGATTGTGGATTAAGATTTTGCGTCAGTTATGACAGAACAAGGAGCTTTTTATGTTCGAAATTATCAATAACTGGTTAGTAGGTCAGGGAATTGAGGTGACCGTAGCCAGCATCCTGACCAGAGTTATTCTCATTGCTTTGGTCATTGTGCTAAGTCTCCTGGCTAATTATGTGGCTAAACGTTTTATTTTGAGAGGCTTGGCCTATTTTATTGACCGGACTAAAACCAAGTGGGATGACATCCTCCTCCAAAAACGAGCCTTTACCTGGTTGTTTCGCTCTGCGCCTGCGCTGGTGATATACGTTATGGCTCCGGCTGTGTTAGACGGATATCCTCAGTTGATCAAGTTTACAACCACTGGCATATTTGTTTACGTCATTGCTATTACTATTCTGACCCTGGATTCATTACTGACCGCCGTCCTTGATATCTACCAAACCCTTACTGTTTCCAAAGAAATCCCCCTCAAAGGTTTTATCCAGGTGATAAAGATAGTTGTCTATTTTGTTGGCGGCATTGTTATTATTTCCATCATCATTGATAAAACAGTCTTCTTCCTCTTCAGTGGTTTGGGGGCAATGACCGCTGTTCTTATGCTGGTCTTCAAAGATCCCATTCTGGGCTTGGTAGCTGGCATTCAACTGACGGTCAATAAAATGGTGGCTCGTGGTGATTGGATTGAAATGCCCAAGTACGGTGCTGATGGTGACGTGTTGGAAGTGGCCTTAACCACAGTCAAAGTGCAAAACTTCGATAAAACGATTACGACTATTCCCACCTATGCCTTAATCAGTGAGTCCTTTAGGAATTGGCGTGGCATGAGCGAGTCCGGCGGACGACGAATAAAAAGATCGATCAACCTTGATATGAATACGATTAAGTTATGCACCGAAGAAATGCTAGAACGTTTTTCCAAAATCCAATATATCTCGGTATATATAAAACGGAAAGAGAAAGAAGTCGCCGAATACAACGCCACCCATCAAGTTGATGCTTCAACTCCAGTGAATGGAAGGCGACTGACCAATATTGGCACATTTCGGGCTTATACAGAAGCATATTTAAAGAACCATCCTATGATCAATCAGGATATGACCGTTCTGGTTCGCCAGTTGGCCCTTACGGAACACGGGGTAGCCATTGAAATTTATGCCTTTTCCAAAGATAAAGTTTGGGCCAACTACGAAGCGATCCAAGCCGATATTTTCGATCACTTGCTGGCCGTTGTGCCCGAATTTGATTTGAGGGTCTTTCAAAGTCCAACGGGCCATGATTTTGGAATCTTGATTAAGAAATAAAATCGTTCCACGGGTATTCGGATTATTTCAACATAGAAAGCAACAAATAGAGAAGTCCGACAATACGAGGATAATGAAATATGAGAAAAGAATACGATTTTTCTAAAGGAAAACGCGGTAAATTTTATCGACAGAGTGTTGAGTTAAATTTGCCAATTTATCTTGAAGCTGATGTAGCCAAGTTTTTACGTGAGTTAGCCCAAGCAAAGAACATAGCACTTGAGTCGATAGTGAATGATTGGTTACGCCAAGACATTGCATTAATTGGAGAACGTTTTCCCCAACAAACCCCAAGCTAACCAATCATTACACTGGATTGAACACCACGGGCATGGCTGGTCGGTGGAGTTTCGGGTGCGGTGTTCAATCCAGTGAATTTGGTCGTTAGCTTGCATGAGGGTATAAATGGCAATTTGCAAAGGGTGTAATTCTAAATTTGTTTCTGAATTTATTCTTCAAGAGTATTGCTCTGATGAATGTCGAAGAAAGTCGTATAAAAAACCCTCGCGATGTAAGGGATGTGGAGTTCTTTATTATCCGATAATAGTCGGCGGTCACGGATGTTGCTCTGATAAATGTTACTACTACAATTGGATTAAAGGTAAAAGGTAGTTAATGTCTGACTGTAAGTGGGCATGGTCGGCAGGTTGAGAATCTGTGGGCGGAGTCGGCTCTGCAAACAAACATCATGGCTCAACTCGCTAACAAATCATTGTACTGGATTGAACACCACAGGCTTGGTTGTTCCGTGAAGTTTCGAGAGCGGTGTTCAACTCAGTGAATTCAGTCGTTAGCTTAATCTTGGTAAGGCGTTTTGTTACTGCATGGTTGGCTCTGGTTTGTGGCACAGGTTGGCGGAGAATCGTTGTCAAGCGGTGTGGCTGGGCAGTCATGCATCACAGCGGCGGATTGACTTGTAATAGAATAGATACTTGTTAACTATGAGGAAATAAACTTGGATATGTATAGCAATGAAACAACAAAGAAGCAAAATATTGATTATTTGTTAGTTAATCCCCCATTAACAGATCCTACATCGGCTTATCATTCAATTTCCTATCTAATCGGTTCAGCAATAGAAGCGGGTTATACAGGGTATTCTTGTGTGGATGCTAACATTGAGTCACTTAACTATCTCGCTAATGAGGAAAACGTAACCTCTTTACTTTTACGTAGTTCGAGACTACTGAAGGAAATTGAAGGCAAAAGAGAATTAACAAGAGGTGATGAGCTTAATTACCGATATGCACTTCGAGGCGTGGGTTTTATAGCAAACTCAGTCGAAAAAGCAATAGCTATTTTACGAGACCCAAATGATTTCTATAATTATAAATTTTATAAACAAGCTGTTCTTGTAATTAAAAGATGGTTAGATTTATTATCTATTGATGGTTTTCCTGGACAATTTGATAACTTTACCTTCAATTCAGATGTTGTCAGCCCCCTTAAGGTGGAAGATCTCACTAATTTGGAGTTGATCAATAAGATAACGCAACCTTTTAACCCCTACTTTTCTAATAAATTTCAGGAATCATTATTAACTAAATCTTGGGATATTGTGGGTATATCCGTTAATTTTACATCACAACTACCATTTGCATTGCGAATGTGCAAAGAGATTCGTAATAGACATCCCAATACCTTTATTTGCTTAGGGGGAACAGAAATTACTGATGTTGTTAAATATTTAAAAAACAAAGATATGTTGTGGAAAATTTTTGCGTCAAGTAATGCAATTATAGCAGGTGAGGGGGAGTCGGCATTTATTGAAATTCTTAATTCTGTAAGAGAACAAAGGCAACCTTTTTCAGGAACACCTGGTATTCTTCTTAAGGAAGAGCTGCTAACACTTAATGTTCGTTATGAAGATTTATCAACTCTTCCGGCACCTAGATATGATATTTGGGATTATGAGCAGTATTGGTCTCCTGAACCAATCATATTATACTCACCGACAAGAGGGTGTTATTGGAATAAATGTACGTTTTGTGACTATGGCCTCAGTACCACCTCCCCGACTTCACCATCGAGACAAAGACCTATCGAGTTTGTTATTGAAGAATTAAAAGAAATTGGGTACTTTGCCCAAACTTTTTATTTTTCTGTTGATGCAATTTCTCCCTCATATCTTCGAAAAATTTCCACTGCAATAGATCAAGCAGATTTAGATTTACAGTGGAGTGCTGAAATTCGTATAGAACCAAAACTTGCACGAGGTTTAGCTGAGGAGTTAAAACGAGGTGGCTGTGTCGCACTTTCATTTGGTTATGAGGCAGGTTCTCAAAGAATTCTTGATCTACTTGGCAAAGGGGTCAATTTAGACGTTGTGCCCACCGTATTGCAAAAACTTAAACAAGTGGGAATTGGTGTACAAATGATGGGATTTATAGGATTTCCTACGGAACGACTTGAAGAGGCTAAGACTACCTATGAATTCTTGATAGAAAACGAGACATTATGGATTTTAGCAAAAATCGATAATTTTCTTCTTCTTCCTGGAGCTATTGTTGCTAAACATTTTGCAGAATTTGGTGTAAAATACATTACTCCTTATGCAGGCGACAATATTGTACGGTTTTTTTACTGGGATGATAAGGCAGGCAACGAAAAAATAGAACCGAGCAACAATACCCTCCAAGATTTAAGAAAACAAGTCCAAAAATTTGACTTTGATCGCCCTTTTATGGGTGGAATTGATACCAGTCACTCTATTCTTTATTTTGGAAAGTATGGGCCTTTATTGATCCCTCATGACTATACAGCCACTTCTATAACTGAATCAACAACTTATTTAACACCTTTGAATGCAGTCGAAGAGTTTACCTCACGAAATGATCTAATTAAGTTCCATCAGAAATTCAAAAAAAATGGTATATCTTTGAATTCAAAAGATATTTTAAGTTGGTTGAATGGTGTTCGTGAACGGACCACACCAATTTCAAGTAATACAGGTTCAATTTTAGAAATTTTTCCAAATGGTGAGTTTATGGAAATTAAAGATATAGTTCTGCGTGAATAGATATTCACTTGGGTGAGGCGTTTCTTTACTGCATGGTCGGCTCTGGATTGTGGTTCTGGTTGGCACAGGCGAATCGGATGACGCGGTGAGTCGATCAGTAGTCAGCGTGGCAAAACTGTTAGGGTGTGGTCGGTTTGGCAATCGGTCATCATGATCACATCAAGACAGACCAAAACGGGCATAGTCGGCAGGTCGAGAATCTGTCGGCGGGGTCGGCTCTGCAAACAAACATCATGGCTCAACTCGCTAACCAATCATTGCACTGGATTAAACACCTGCGGGCTTGTAAAAGTTCAGTAATACCGCCCTAGAAACCCGATTTCTCAAAGAAATCGGGTTTCTGACGCTCTTTCTGGCGAGTTCACTGAATATTTACGCGGGCTTGTCTGATTATCAGAGTTTCGTGAGCGGTGTTCAACTCAGTGAATTCAATCGTTAGCGGGTAACATTTCAACGAGAATAATGTGCTACAACATCTGTGGCTAACTTCAATACGCTAATCCGCAACTCTTCCGGAGCAATCACATCCACAGATGCACCCATTCCCAGTACATACGTTTGGGCCTCTTCAATCCTCTCAAATGTATGGTCCACTACTCGCCAGCCTTCCGAGTCAGGCTGGGCTTGTTCAATAACCGACCGAATACCTTCTCCCAAAATATAGGGCAAAACAGGAATCAAGTCTGGCCCGATGCGTAGAGTCACCGGATATTTGGGCAGACTGGCCTTGTAACCAATCACCCAATCTGTCCAAAACTTGGCTAAATCAAAATCTTGAGGTCGGGCAAAATGCGTCTGGGACATTTGAACAGCTTCAATCCGAGATACCCGATACACACGCATCCCCTGGTCAGCGGCAGCAACCAGATACCAAATACTTGCTTTGGCTACCAATCCATAAGGCGAAATCGTTCGTTCACTGACTGTGCCGTTACGGCGGCGATATGAAAGAACCAATTGGCGATCTTGCCATGCTGCCTCTTGGACGGTTTTCAGGTGAGGCACCGGCTCATCTGTTTGAAACCAGCTCGTCGCATCCAAATGCAAACGTTGACGAAGGTAATCGGCATGTTCATAATGATCATCCGTAAACGAACTGGTCAATTTAAGAATAGCGGCTTTAAGCTGCTGGTTCACACCCAAATCTGATATAGGACCGGGGATGGTCAGCATAAAAAGTGCCCGAATCTCATCTTTATTCAATCCGGTCAGGGTCGTGCGATAACTATCCAGCAGGGCGTAGCCGCCGCCAGGTCCTCCATTGGCATAGACCGGCACTCCGGCTACACTTAAGGCATCAATATCACGATAAATCGTCCGTTTTGATACTTCCAACTCATCGGCTAATTCTTCCGCCGTCATTTGCCTGCGCGTTTGTAACAACATCATTAATGAAAGAAGCCTGTCTGCTCGCATTGGTCCTCCAAATTCAAAAGCTATAGTTGGATTATAGCACAAATAATGACTGACAGTAGGTGTCAGTCATTGCTGGTATAATGAGGGTACTCAACTAGAGATTAGAATTATGATAAACAAAGGAGAAAGTAATATGTCGAAGAAAATATCCAATATTTTTGTTGATGATGGCGGGGCCGGTTCAGTACCGGTGGTCTTTATTCACGCACTGGCCGGGAACACGCAACAGTGGTCCGCACAACTTAGCCACATTCGAAAAACACGACGAGCTGTCGCCCTCGACCTTCGGGGACATGGTCAGTCGGTATCACCCGCAAACGGTGATTACGCTATTGACTCGATGGCTCAAGATATTCAGATGGTTATCAATCAGTTAGGTATTGAAAGATTCATTCTGGTAGGTCATAGTATGGGGGGCAGTGTTGCTGGGGCTTATGCAGGCGCCTATCCTCAACGAGTGGCCGGATTGCTTCTGGTGGACCCGTCCGGTGACTCGACCCAAATGCCGGTTGAAGAAGTACAACAGTATCTTGGTGCTTTGGAGTCTGAAGCCTACTCAAACGTTATTAATGGATACTGGGGTCAAATCTTGACCGGGTCGGCTGAGACAACGGAGGCGAAAGTTATGCAGGATTTACGTGATACATCAAAAGCAACAGTTGTCGGTGTTTTCAAAGAGCTTTTTAAATACAACCCTGTGCCGGCATTGAAACGTTACGACGGCCCAAAGTTATCGGTCATCACATCGCTTAACGAAACTCCGTTTAGCTTACACAAACTTGTATCCACCCTTCCACATGAAATGATAACCGGGACGGGACACTGGTTACAACTGGATAAACCAGAGGAATTCAATCGGATAATGGATGATTTTCTTGCATCCGTTGACAATGGCAGCCTACACTAAAAGTAAAAATTCAGTAAAACCGCCCTAGAAACCCGATTTCTCAAAGAAATCGGGTTTCTGATGCTCTTTCTAGCGAGTTCACTGAATATTTACCACTAAAAGACATACTCAAAAAGCCAGTTTGGTGACTCAACATTGAACACACCTGGCACACGATTGCGCTTGTTTTTATTCTGACGCTAACGGAATCTTTGGCGGGAACACTACAGCGGATACTTCAAAACTCAACGGATATATTTCGCTAATAACAGGACTTCTTTGCTATTTACAGCGATTATATACAGATGAAAACCATCCGTTCCGCAGTTAAGTATCCGTTGTAGTGTTAATTCCGGCTAAACCAAAGAAAAAGTTAGCATCAGTTATTTTGCAAGGAGGTCACAATCACCCTTTCATGTAGCCGGATATGCTTATTCAGCCTCACATCATCAGTTGATGGTGTGAGGCTTTTCTATTCTATGTCTTGTAAAGTGTGTATAATGGGGTGTGGCCTGCATCCATGCATGGCCTGAGCCAGTTCTTGCTACCCGACAAAGTGGTTTAGGGAAGGCTAAAACAGGAACACAGAGTTTTGGCTAAACGTTTTGTCGGGTACTGAGTTCTTGTTATAGCCCTTCAACTGGAACCAGTTTGCCATATTTTTTGATTTCATCGATGTCACTTGGTGATAAATCAAACCATTCTCCTTCTAATCTTTTCGATGAAAATCGATCATGGAAATCTCTTTCTGCTTTCGAGTAATTGTCAAACCACGCATAATGAATTAACTCGATTGGGAAAGGTAGCTTTACTGAAAAAAGCCGCGTTCTGGATTTAATACTGATGGTTTTTCCAATTTTATATCCATACTCGGATTTGATGACATAAATATAACCAGGAATAACTTGATATGTATGCCCCTGTACATCCTTCTCTACCCTCGTTCTTGTTACTTTGTCAAGTGGAATACCCTCAATATCCCGAAATTGATCAGAGAACAAATCGTCAAGCATATATCGAACACTAACGGTATCAGCAAATCTGAAAAATGGCTTATTTCGCCAAAATTGACGACCTTGAGGATTTGGCTTCAAAGTTACGTCAGACTGTGTCCAAGCCATTTCAGCGGTAGCTTCTCCCACATTAACTGACTGGACAATACCTAAAGCGAGGACATTACCAACGAGTACATTGTTATCCCATTTAGATAGGACGATACCATGACCTGGTTTAATCTTCGCAAATAGTTCTACTGGAGCGATTAGACAAGAATCAGAAAACATTTTCTCGTTGACCTCATCTCTTTCAAACGGTAATCTCCAAAATTTATTCATCCGTATCCTGTCTCCTTGTGGACTAACGAAGTTTAGCTCACTAAGAGTTTCCGTGCAAAATTCTAGAGACACTCTCGCAAAGATGCGAAGTCGCAAAGAAAAATATAAAAACTTTGCGACTTCGCATCTTTGCGAGAGATTTTTCCACTTAATAAATCGTCGAAACGCCCGAGGTGCGCCCGTTATGTTAACGTCGATTCTGTTGACCATGGTTATTCTGTTTATCGCCGCGGGGCTAAAAGCGACCTTTGGCTTTGGTGATGCCTTACTGGCCATGCCCCTGTTGGCCTTGCTTTGGCGCATGCAAACCGTCAGTCCACTGGTTTCTTTTTTAGGCGTGACCGTCTCATTTATTGTTTTAGGACAAGATTGGCGCAAAGTTGATGTTAGAGCGGCTTGGCAACTGATTCTCGCCTCCACGGTGGGGATTCCGCTGGGGTTGTGGATATTGGTCAACGCGCCCGAAAGCATAGTCAAACGGATTTTAGGCATAATCTTGATTTTGTTTGGTTTGTACAACCTGTTGAAACCAAGTTTATTCATGCTTAAAAACGACAACTGGAACTACCTGTTTGGTTTTATCGCGGGGATGTTGGGTGGTGCTTATAATACCAGTGGGCCACCTGTCGTAATTTATGGCACGTTGCGCCGTTGGCCGCCGGATAAATTTCGAGCGACGTTACAGGGCTACTTTCTCTTCACGGCGTTCTTAATCTTTATCGGGCATGGAATCCAAGGATTGTGGACTCAACAGGTGCTGAAACTGTTTCTCCTCTCCCTACCCGGTGTACTGCTGGCAATTTTTCTGGGCGGCAAGTTGAATCAACGGCTTGACCCAAAACAATTTACGCGTTTCCTCTACATGGGGCTTATTGTTTTGGGGCTGTTTCTACTGCCGTGATGAGGAATTATACCCAAATATGGGTATGAATAGAAATTTCTCGTAAATTATGCTTGAAATGACATGCGAGTAGCTCCTCGACCTTTACCCAATCCCTGTTTAGTCCCAAATTGCCCGAATAGGTTATTTGCACTATAGTTGTAAATTCACTGACGCTAACTTTTTCTTTGGTTTAGCCGGAATCAACACTACAACGAATACTTAACTGCGGAATGGATGGTTTTCATCCGCATATAATCACTGTAAATAGCAAAAAATCCCGTTATTGGCGAAATGTATCCGTTGAGTTTTGAAGTACTCGCCTCAGTACCCGACAGAAAAGTTAGCAAAAACTAATTAGCACAGAGTTTCACAGAGGAACACGGAGATTCACAGAGAAAAAGCGATTTATTTTTTCCTCTGTGCCCCTCTGTGCCCCTCTGTGCATCTCTGTGAAACTCTGTGTTCCTGTTTTAGCTTTTCCTAAACTACTTTGTCGGGTAGCAAGGTACTCGCTGTAGTGTTCTCGTCAAAGTTTCCGTTAGCGTTAGTTAATATTTATCGTGACTCTGCCCAACCATACAACCAACCATGAACAAATACGACATCGCCTATGCCTTACTAGACAATAATTTAATCGTCCAAGGTCACAATGCCAGCCTTCTAAACTGGATTTCAATCCCATCAACGGGTAGTTTGATTGGACAGGCTCTGGCCGATTATTTACCAGAGTTGATTGGTACGATAGACGCGATTGGGGACCAACTTGCTGAGGGTGAAACCTTCTCTCTCAGCAAGATTCATCGTGATAGTGAGGATGAGCTAGGCCGATATGGCAACCTCTATCTTCGCCCTATCGGCATGCCTCCTGAGCAGAACATCTTACTGGTAATCTCAGATGTGACTGAGCAGGCCCAGTTAGAGCAGATGCTTCGTCAAGAACGAAATGAGTTGCGTCTCAATGTTGAACGACGAATCATGGCTGAGGAGAAGCTCAAAGAGTATGCCCAAGAGTTGGAAGCGAAAAATAATGATCTAGATGCTTTTGCCCACATGGTGGCGCATGACCTGAAAAACCCCTTGGGAATCATTATTAGTTATGCGGAGCTTCTAATTTACAAGTTTGATTCACCTTCCGAAACAAACAAAAAAAAATCCAAGTCATTTTGTCATGCAATTCAAAACACTGCCTGGCAGATGAATAGCATTATTCAAGAACTGCTTTTGTTAGCCAGCCTCGACAAACAAGAGACAGAGTTTCATGCTCTCGATAATAACTACCTTATTAGTGGTGCAAAAAGCCGGTTGATACAAATTATCGAACAAAATCAGGCAAAAATTATCTCGTCGTCAGAGTGGCCGACTGCATGGGGATATGGCCCTTGGGTGGAAGAGATATGGACAAACTACATCAGCAATGCCCTAAAATATGGCGGCACGCCACCCTATATCGAACTCGGCTCAACGCAACAGGAGGACGGCATGGTGCGCTTCTGGGTCAAAGATAATGGGGCCGGTTTAACCCTCGAACAACAAGAAACCATATTCAACCAGTTTACTCGGTTCGAGAGAAATAAAGTCGAAGGGCATGGCTTAGGCTTGTCGATTGTACAGCGAATTGCCGACAAATTAGGCGGATCCGTGAGCGTGGAAAGCGAGGTGGGGCAAGGATCGACCTTTTACTTCACCCTGCCCAGTCGTAATCCATACGAGGATGTATTGTGATAGAAACTGCGAATAATTCTCAAAAATTTATCGGAGTGCAGAACTACCATTTATCGATCTATTGGGGCCATAAATTTTGGGTAAATATTCAGTGAACTCGCCAGAAAGAGCGTCAGAAACCCGATTTCTTTGAGAAATCGGGTTTCTAGGGCGGCTTTACTGAACTTTTACAAAGGCTATCAACGTAAGCCGAGACATGTAGCACATGCTTCAGCCTGTGCCGCACAATCTAAAGACTGTGTTACGATATTATCTGTCGCACGTTAAGTTGGTAGCCTTTTACAAAACCCGTGAAAATCAGTATGTGTCTATGTCCTATATTTTACCATGTTAAGCAATGATAAACCTAATACCAGATTACCAGCAAACCCGTCCTCTGAAAAGGGGCGGGTTTTTCAGCTTTGGTGGCTATTACCCTACTTCATACTGTTCATGGTCGCCTTTATCCCGCGTAGCCTAACTTTAGGCCAGTTTTTAACCGCAGATGAGTTTTTATGGGTTGATCGAGCCAAAAATTTTCTAGCTGGTATGAGCAACAATGAGTTTGAATGTCTAACTCGCATCGTCGGGCAAGAGGTGGCTCATGGCCTCGCCTGTACTGTCCGCACCGGACATCCGGGTGTAACCACCATGTGGAGCGGGGTGTGGGGCTTCATCCTCAGTTGGCTGTGGGCGGGACAACCCAGCTCGTTGCATGATTACGTGATCGCCGTCTCGACCAACCCGCTCGATGCCAGCTATTTGGCTTGGGAACGATTCGGCGTCGTCCTCGTCACCGCCCTGTCGATAGTGGTGGTGTATGGTTTGAGCAAACGGCTGTTCGGCTGGCAAGCCGCGTTCCTCGCCGCGTTGTTGATGGCCCTCAATCCGTTCCATGTCGCTCTATCACGGGTGATTCATCATGATGCCCTAAGTACCAGTTTTATGCTCTTGTCGGTCTTATGCGCTTTCCTTTACTGGGGGCAAGGCGACACGCCCGCATTGACCATCAAACAGAATTTCTTGCAACGTCATAAATTATGGCTAATTTTGTCCGGTATGTGCGCTGGATTCGCTTTTTTGAGCAAGCTACCGGCCCTGTTTCTTGGCCCGATGATTGCCTTGACTGGCTTCTGGTTTACATGGCGACAGGTTTCTAAAAACGTTAGGGTCTCTGACATAAAAATGCATGCTCTGTTGCTGATTATGGATGGCCTGCTCTGGTTTGGAGTGTCGCTTCTGATATTTGTGGCATTTTGGCCGGCCATGTGGGTCGCCCCTCTCAAGACGTTAGAAGTAGTCTTCTTTTTGGGCAGTGCCTATAGCAGTGGCGGCCATGCTAAAGGAGTATTTTTTCTGGGCGAGGTGGTGGATGATCCCGGCTTGCTATTTTATCCGGTTACGTGGCTCTATCGCACCTCGCCGCTGGTTATGGGCGGATTATTGGGTTTGGTCGGCGTGTTGTTCCAATATCGTCGTATGGAGAAACAGTCACAGTTCGGCAGGTATATCTCTCGATTTAAGTCCTATCTGCCGCTCATGGTCGTCTTTATCATCGCTTACACCATTATGATGGCGGTAGTGGCGAAAAAACAGGAGCGTTATCTCCTGCCCATCTACCCTTGGATTGATCTGCTGGCCGGATTGGGCTGGGCGGGGCTGATTCTGCTGGTGGTAGATTACGGGAATTGGGCCAAAAAAATCAGCCAGAAGCACGCCCTAAGTGGAATTGCCATGCTCATCATGCTGACCAATGGTTACTTTCTGGTCAGCCATGCCCCGTACTATTTCACCTACTACAACCCCCTGCTAGGCGGCATCAGCCGGGCAGAGCATGCCGTCACGCTTGGTTGGGGCGAGGGGCTAGATTTGGCCGCAGATTATCTAAATCAACAAGGGCCACCCTATCCACGGGTAACAAGTTGGTATCAATCGACTTTTGCCCCTTATTATCAGGGCGAAACCCTGAGTTACTCTAAGGAAAAGGGTAAGGCGTTGGCGGGCGATTATGTAACCTTTTACATCAACCAGATTCAGCGCAATTACCCCGATGAGCCATTTTTTGACTATTACCGCCGCCGCTCGGAACCCATAAAAACGATTAGCCTGAAAGGGGTTGACCATGTCTGGATTTATCCCAGTTTGGGGGTGGATCATTATGTCGATGACCAGACCTATACCGGCATCGCCTCGTTATTGGCTTGGCAATGGCTCGACGGAGATCAACCACTCAACGCCGGTCAGACGGCTGAATTTGAATTATATTGGGAATATATAGGTAAAAGTGTGGACGAACCGTTCTTTTTTCAGATAGAGGATAAACAAGGCCGCGTCTGGAATCGGGGACAGAGCCGTTTGCTGGAGAGAGAGAATTTGCCGCAAACGGAGTGGCGCATGGGCGAGATGCTGGTTGAGCGGGGAGTTTTAGCGATACCTCGCCACATGCCGCCCGGTCAATATCGGTTGCGGATTGGCTTCCAAACCAAGGCCGAGGCCGTCACCAAGGGGGAACTATTTTTTGAGCTACCACCGGATGAGTGTCTGATTACGGTTGAATCGGCTCAACCTGACGACACCCTACCCGTTGAGGCCACGCCCATCAACCAACCCCTGACCGAGAAACTGACCTTGCTTGGTGTCACCCCGCCCCAAATCGAGGGGACGCAGATTAGCACTAGCATGTATTGGCGCATCGAGCAACCGATTCCGGCGGATGTGCATCTGCATGTCGGTTTGATGGATGAGAACGGTGAGGCGAAACAGGCCTGGTTCAACCTGACCTTGGCCGAGACCATCAAACCAGAGCAAACGACATGGCAAACGGGAGACGTGTTCCGCACCGATTGGCAACTCGACCTCCTGCCCGACCTGCCTGCGGGAAAGTATCAGCTAGAATTGGTCTGGGCCGAGGATATTACAAAAATTCTGCGAGTTGATCGGTCGATTCAGGTCGAGTAGTAGGGCAATTTCAGAAAAATAAGTGCCAACTTAACGTTTGTAGTAGGCGATTCATCGCCTTCAAACGGCACTAAAGTACCTACTACGAACTCTTGGAATGAGTCCTCAATAAGTTGCGCGTTTGGCAATCGTAGGGGCTAGGCAAGGCGGTGTAGCGTTGGTTTGAAATCAGAACTCCAATCCGCCTTGCCTCGCCCTGAATCCACGGAATGACGGGCGAGGCAGGGGCGGAGCGGAGATGGTCGCACATTCCAAGTCTAGACCGCCCTGCCTAGCCCCTACCATAATCTCCGACGCAAATGCACATGTTAATTAATGCCCATTCCTAAGTACCCAATTCCTAAGTACCCAATAATGAAGTCAATCGCTCGTGATAAAAATACGGGAACGGATGGGAGTCGAACCCACCGACGCTTGCTGGTCGCAACCGCCCACTAATTTTGAAGACTAGGGCCGCCACCGGACGACATCCATCCCCACCCATATTTTAGACAAATTTGGTGTTTTGGCAAAGTTTTCATTTGACAGTAAAATCGCTTCGTGATATATTTGTCTCTTCAATACTCTAAAGACGAAGACGGAAACGAGTAAGCAGCCTGCTATGGTCAGCGAGTTTGGGACGGTGGAAGCCAAATCATAAATGCTGTTGAAAATCCTTCCTGAGTTGTTGACCGAAAAGGAATCCTCTCCTAATTATTGGGATGGCTGACCGAGTAGGCTCAATCGGCTTGATCTCCCGTTACCGAGATACGCTTATTAGGTAGTGGTGCAAAGGTAGTGATAAGGAGTGCAAAGCTCGCTTTGCAGGCAAGACTCCGGATTCTGCCATCACTACTTGTGCAGGACTACCATTTTTCGTAAGCGACTAAGTGAGTGGCTGGCAACACTAATTTGGGTGGTACCGCGGTAGCTAACTATAGCTCTCGTCCCAAGTGATTTGGGAGAGAGTTTTTTGTTTTGTTGGTAGTAATAGGAGTACTCAGTACCCGACATAACATTTCTGACGCTAACGGAATCTTTGGCGGGAACACTACAGCGGATACTTCAAAACTCAACGGATATATTTCGCCAATAACGGGATTTGGTAGCCCTGATCACCTACCCGCAAGTTCTAAACTTGCGGGTAGGTGATCACTACATGTGCAGGACTACCCAATTTTTTAATAAACCATAGGAGAACAATCATGACTGAACTTTTAGCCCATACGGACGCATATCTAAAAACCTTTACCGCCACAGTGACGGCCATTAACGAGGCCGAGAACGCGGTGGTGTTAGACAAAACAGCCTTTTATCCCAGCGGAGGCGGACAGCCGCATGATACTGGCTCGTTGAACGGGATTCCCGTCACCAAAGTAAAACGGCAGGGCGGGCAGATTTTGCACTGGCTTGCTGGCGACCTGCCCGCAGTCGGCGATGAAGTACAAGGAGAAATCAACTGGGAGCGGCGGTATAAGTTGATGCGAACTCACACCGCATTCCATATTCTGTGCGGTGTGGTCTGGCGAGATTACGAAGCGCAGGTGACAGGCGGCAACATGAACGAGTTAAAAGGACGCATGGATTTTGAGTTTGCCAGCCTGAAAAAGGAGTTGGTGCAAGAAATCGAGGACAAACTAAACGCCGAGGTGGCCGCGGCCCGTCCGATTCTGGTCAAGGTGTTACCTCGTGAGGAGGCGTTTCAAATCCCCGATTTGATTCGGACGAAAATCAACCTCCTGCCCGCCGGAATTACCGAAGTCCGCACCATCGAAATCGAGGGACTAGATTTGCAAGCCGACGGCGGAACTCATGTTGCCAACACCCGCGAAGTTGGCAACATCAAAGTGGCTGGATACAAAAGTAAGGGCAAAATCAACAAGCGAATTCAGTTAGAAATTATGGATTAGGAATGGGTAATAATTAACCTGTGCATGCTACCCGGCAAAGTAGTTTAAAACAGGGGTAGTGGTGCAGAAGTAGTGATATATGTCAGTTACCTACCCGCAAGTTTGGAACTTGCGGGTAGGTGATCACTACATGTGCAGGACTACCGAAGCCTGCGCGTCCAAATATGGTAAGTCCATGCGAAAAACCACTATTCAACAGGTCGAGATTGAGCTAAAAAAGCGCGTGGCTGAATATCCGGCCACACCGTGGGGACGGAAACAGAATGACGACTGGGATCGACTGACCAACTTTGTCTATAATACGCCGAGTTGGTCAGCTATCCTTAACCGTGTAGAATCGTTACCGGAAACATTCCACAATTATGCCATCAATCGGTGGTACAATCACTGGTCGGCTAGAGCCATTGAGCGTATATTCTGCGCCTTGCCAAACATTGAGGCCCATCTGAACCAGCGCAATCGGCTGATTGACTTTTATCTGAATGGCATTGCCTTTGACCACAAAACGACGGTTTATCCCAGAGGATATGGGCAACCGTTGACGGTGGCCCAACAAAATCAGACTGCTTTGATTCAGTGGCTTTATCATCACCAAAGCCGTCAGCAACGGTATCATGAGGGGAATCGCCTCTTTTTGGTGTTGTACGCCACCGACCAGAATCATTGGCAATTAAAGGCCAATTTGAGCGAAATTAAGCAAATTATCCATCGTTATGTCGAACTATTTCAACCTGATCGGCTGATTCATCTCAAATTTGAGCAGAATGAGGCTTGGTCAGATTTAATTTGGTACATCAAATAGGATTTAGGTACAACGTTCTACTGGGAGTACAGGCTATCAACTTAACGTGCGACAGATAATATCGTAACACAGTCTTTAGACTGTGCGGCACAGGCTGAAGCATGTGCTACATGTCTCGGCTTAAGTTGATAGCCGGAATACAGGCTTCCAGCCTGCAAGTCTGTGCTTCCAGTTGTAGAAAATAGGATTATGAAACAACTCCATGACATCAATCAACAAGAACAAATTATAGCCGAAGGGTACTATAACTATCAGCTGGCAGAACGCAACAGCGGCCTCAAAGAACGGTGGTCGCTCCATTATCAACTTGATATGGGGTACATCCATCGGGCCGAGGTGTGGGGACAAGTGGGGGCAATTCGGATTAAACAGGTAACTCATTTTGCGATGACCGATGATTATCACCCCAAACTATTGGAAATGGCTCAACGGATAGCTGATAACAGCGAGGTGTCTACGCAGTTGGTCTGCGGCGCGAATGGTTTGCGACAGAGTATCAGCATGGATGAGGAGACATCTGAAAAACAGTTTGATTTGCCGGAAAACTATACGATATTTTTCCCACCTGTGTCAGCGCATGGCTGGATATTGCGGCAGTATGACCATGACGAAGCGGGGCGGCAGAGTTTGCCCCTCGTCTGTGTGCGGATGCAACCGCAAGACGATCTCTCGTTATCTATTGAGTTGCGTCCGATTATTTACGAGTTTATCAACGAAGAAGAGTTCGAGACTCCAGCCGGACAGTTTCCATGTCGGCACTATATCCGCTACGACCAGCACATGGAGCAGAAGTTGTGGATTGACAAAAATGACATGGTCATCCAATGGACAGTGCCTTACTCGCCGATTATGAAATGGGATTACATGCTGACCAAATATCGGCGTTTTGAGGTTTGAGGCTCTTGGTCAACACATACGAGGAGATTAGCCCTCCCCCCAGTTCCCCCTCCCAAAGGGAGGGGGAACTGGCTTCCCCCCTTTGGGGGACTGAGAGGGGCTGAATGATTACTATGAATCAAATTATTGTCACAATTTCAGCCAATATCGAATGGCAAGTAATCCGGCAACTGTTTCCCAACGCCGACTATCAAACCTCTCCCTTGGGCGAATGGTTTGTCATCAGCCTGAGCGGTTTGTCAGAGCCGATACTATTTTTCCATAGCGGTTGGGGAAAAATAGCGGCCGCGGCCTCGACCCAATATATGATAGACCGTTGGTCGCCAGAGTTGATTATCAACTTAGGTACTTGTGGCGGTTTTTTGGGCGAGATAGAACGAGGTGAGATTATTCTGGCCGAGAAAACCATTGTTTACGATATTATCGAGCAGATGTACGACCAAGCCGAGCATATCGCCCATTACAGCACCGAGCTTGATTTGTCGTGGCTGACCGAACCCTACCCGCAGACGGTGCGGCGCACGCTCCTTGTCTCCGCAGACCGCGACATCATGGCCGAGCAGATTCCCGCGCTCAAGGCCGATTATGGGGCGGTAGCCGGAGATTGGGAATCGGGGGCGATTGCATGGACGGCTCATCGGAACGGTACGCCATGTCTGATTTTGCGCGGCGTGTCCGACTTGGTTGGCCCGGATGGGGGAGAGGCATATCAGGACGGGCAGGTCTTTGTCAGTGGCACTGAGCGGGTCATGCGGACGTTGGTTGATGGGGTGACGGGGTGGATTGAGCGATGGGACACTACAATGGGTATTTAAAGACGGAACGGATGGTCGCATGCCGAAAGCCCTATCCGTTGAGTAATTAAATATCCATGACGCTAACGGGAATCTTTGGCGGGAACACTACAACGGATACTTCAAAACTCAACGGATATATTTCGCCAATAACGGAATTATCTTGTTATTTGCAGTAATTATATACAAATGAAAACCATCCGTTGAGTAGTTAAATATCCGTTGTAGTATTTTCATTTGCTAAACATCCCACAATCAACGCACTATGAGCAAACTCATTCATGCCAACCTAACCTATACCATTCGAGGAGTCCTGTTCGATGTTTACAACAAACTTGGCCCATCACTCCCCGAAACGTTCTACCAACAAGCTGTCGAGATTGGCCTGAATAACAAAGGCATTCCCTGTCAAATTGAACGAGGTTATGAGGTATATTATCGAGGACAACGGGTGGGGTTGTACTACGTTGATGTGTGGATCGATGGGGGTAAGGTCATCCTCGAACTGAAAGTTGCTTCGCAAATATTGCCATTTCATAAAGCCCAAGCCATCGCCTATCTCAAAGTCACCAACGCCGACCTCGCCATGCTGGTCAACTTTGGGGCCGAGCAATTACAGATTGAACGTCTGCCTAACTTTATCCATGACCGCCAAGGGAGCGCTGGCTGGCAGCCGAACCCAATCATGGTACGTAACTCCTATCCTGACCTGACCAAACACCTTATACAAGCCATGTCCCAAGTTCATCATGAGTTAGGCCCCGGCTTCCTACCTCAAATCTACCGCCGAGCCACCCGTATCGAGCTACAACACCAAAATATACCGCACACCTACATCAAACAACTTCCCATCACCTACCAAAATCAACTCGGCTCAAAGGAAGTTTGGTTGATACAGGTGACTGATAAAATTGTCATTGCAGTCATGAGCGTCAAAGAGATAGACGGTCTGCTGAAAAAACAGTTCCGAGCGCGGCTCAAATTTATGGGTGTAATGTTTGGATTGCTAGCAAATTTTCATGGTAGTAGCATTAAAGTTGTCGGAGTGGGTACAACGGATACTTAAGGCGAATGATTAGTCGGCGGACTTATCCGTTGAGTAGTAAAATATCCGTTGTAGTGTTGTCGTCAAGTTAAACGCCCTGTTGATCTCTATAATTCAGTCTATGAAACAAATATACATTACTAGCTTTTTTTTACTGTTACTACTGTTCACATCTACATACACCCAAGCCCAAACACCGACTAGCTCGGATGATCTGGCGGCCCATGCAAATGAGGCGGGCTTGGTGCGAGTCATCGTCAGGCTGAACGTGCCGTTTCAAGCGGAAGGTCGGTTGTCTCGCTCACGAGCGGTTGATCAACGGGCCACGATTGCACGGGCGCAACAAGGTTTGCTCAGACGACTGAACGGCACGACCATGCAGATTCATCATCAGTATCGCTACGTGCCAAGTGTTGCGCTAACGGTTGATCAAGCTGGGCTACAGCAGTTACAAAACGCGCCAGAGGTGGCCTACATCGAGCCGGATATCCCCGAAGCACCAGCCTTGGAGAGCAGTGCTACCGTGATTGGTGCTAACCAAGCATGGGAGATGGGCTATAGCGGGGACGGTTGGACTGTGGCGGTGTTAGATACCGGTATTGACACAAATCATCCGTTTTTACAAGATAAAGTGATTGCTGAAGGCTGTTTTTCAAGCATCGGCAGTTCGAGGAGTTTATGCCCCAATGGTGAGGAGGTCGAAATTGGGGCGGGGGCGGGGATCAACTGTCCGGCTGATATTGCTACATGTGAGCATGGAACTCATGTGGCTGGTATTATTGCCGGGCAGGGAGAGGATTTTTCGGGCATAGCGAGGGAGGCTGATTTGATGTCCATGCAGGTCTACTCCCTATTTGAATTTGCGGATGATTGCGATTCTGCTCCTTGTGTGCTGACCTATCCCTCCGATCAACTGGCCGCGCTGGAGTATATCTACCAGACTCGGAACGATTTCAATCTGGCCGCAGTCAACATCAGCATTGAAGGCGGAAAGTATACCAGCCCATGTCCAACAAATTCCCGAAGTGAGATTATCGCCACCCTAACTTCGGTGGATATTGCGGTTATCATTTCGGCGGGAAATAGCAAATATAACGATGCGCTCGCTAGTCCGGCTTGTATTCCATCAGCGATTAGCGTGGGAGCGACCGACAACGATGATCAGATATTCGCTGACTCGAACAGCGCATATTTTCTTGATTTTCTAGCCCCCGGTGTGGATATCAACTCGTCAGTGCTGAACAATCAGTTCGAGCTTAAATCTGGCACGTCGATGGCCGCGCCCCATGTCAGCGGGGCTTGGGCGGTGTTACGCTCGCAAAACCCGACAGCCAGTATTGAGCAAATTTATGCGACCTTAGCCAATACCGGACTGCCCATCACCGATAGTCGCAACGGGCTGACCAAGCCGCGCATCCAGCTTGACGCGGCCTTACGACCACACATCATGCTGACCTATCAAGCCGATGACTCCATACCTCAGCCAAGCCAGCCGCTAACTTTGACCATCGCTCTGACCAACAGTAGTTTGCTCACCACCAGCGGATTAATCGAGATGGCCTTGCCGGATGGGTTAAGTTTTGTTGGCCCGGTGACGCTCATCAACACGACCGGCGAGGTGGCTCAAGATGAATCGGAACTACCGACTCTGGTCAGCAGTATGATTATGCCGCCTGCCATGCCGATTACGGTGACAGTGCCGATGCAACTGCAATCGAATCTGCCAGTTGATATGGTCATGCGCCAACCGATTACCATCAGCATGGCCGAGATGAGGCAACCTGTGACCAGTACTCTCGTGCTGACGGTGGCGAGCCAACCGAGCATGACGATTTTGAGTACGGCCAGTGTGACCGAAGCCAAGGTGGGCGAGGTCATCACTTATACCTATTACATCACTAATGCGGGCAATGTGACCTTGACCGGAATCTCCGCCTTTGACAGCCGGTTTGGTGTGGTCGGGATGCATGCAACCTCGTTGACGGGCGGACAGGCGACCATCGGCACGATTATTCATCAGGTTACATCAACCGATTTGCAAGAGCAGAAGCCGCACACGGTCACGGTACAGTCAATCTCGTCGAAGGGGGAGATTGTAGCTCCGCAACATCCGACTATTTTTGTCAGGATGATGGGGCAGGTTTATCTGCCGCTGGTGGTGAAGCGGTTGTATCCGTTTGAGGCGGAGAACAGCGAATGAGGAGAACGGGGAACGAGGAACGGGGAACGAGATCAAACTCTCTTGCTACCCGACAAAGTAGTTTGGGAAAAGCTAAAACAGGAACACAGAGTTAATTAGTTCAGGCTGTCGGGTACTAAGTCAGTTTGGAGACCAAAACTTGTACAAATCGCAAAAACAGGAGTTTTTTCATGCCATAATTACTAAAAGTAGCCAGTCTTTGGCTTGGGTTGGACTGACAATCCAAATAACAATTGGTGTTATGTCCTCATTCGTGTCAACAATAGGGTATGAAGATTGGATTAATAGCGTACTTAAAGCGAGTGCAATTCTTGTTTGGAGCGGAATTTGCTGTAGTTTTTTCTCGTTATACTGGATTGATTTACCTGAACCGAACCAATCCAGAAAATACTTGGTTCTCTTCATACTCAATCAGCTAACAGGATGTGTGCTACTTTCAGGGTTACTGATAGTTGTCATCAATGTGTGGTTGGATAAAACAGGTAGTGGTTTGGGTATCGCTCTACAGGTAATTGGTTGGATATTGATGCTATTTGTTAGACCTGTGTTATTATCAAGTATAGCTCAGGAGGGATAGCTGACCAGATAAATTTTAGACCCTAAAGGTTTTTTGAAACCTTTAGGGTTTTGACGAGAATTTTTATATAGAAATTTTATAGGAGTGCAAGGCTTGCTTTGCCAACATACCATGGGCTATCAACGTAAGCCGAGACATGTAGCACATGCTTAAGCCTGTGCCGTACACAGTCTAAAGACTGTGCTACGATATTATCTGTCGCACGTTAAGTTGATAGCCCCAACATACCATGCAAAGCAAGCTTTGCACTCCGTGTTTATTAAGGAAAAAAAGATATGCCATTTAAAGAAGTATCACAAAAAGTCGATTTTTCAGCCCAAGAACGGGAAACCCTAGCTTGGTGGAAAGAAAATCAATCGTTTGAGAAGTTACAAGCCATGCAGGTCGGACGGGAAAAAAAATGGAGCTTTATCGACGGCCCTATCACCGCCAACAACCCGATGGGTGTGCATCATGCTTGGGGACGGGCCTACAAAGATTTGTACAACAGGTTTTGGGCCATGCAAGGGTACGAATTGCGTTATCAACAAGGCTTCGACTGCCAAGGTCTGTGGGTTGAGGTTGAGGTTGAGAAAGAGATGGGTTTTCGCACCAAAAAGGACATTGAAGCGTTTGGATTAGCTAAATTTGTCAACAAATGTAAGGAGCGAGTCCTGCAATTCTCCGCCGTGCAGACTGAGCAGTCGGTGCGTCTCGGCTACTGGATGGACTGGAACGACACTGAGCAACTCCGCTTGTTGGGTAAGAAATTGCTCGAAGATGGCGAACAGACCATCACCGTAAACGGGCCGCAGGGGCCGGTCACGGACACTGTCGAAAATATCGTCGGGCGGTTGGGCATGCCGGAGTTGGGCGGCAGTTACTACACCCTCTCCAACGAAAACAACTACATGATCTGGCGTGCGCTGAAAATCTGTCATGACAACGACTGGCTCTATCGGGGGGCGGATGTTATGCCCTGGTGTCCTCGCTGTGCCACGGCCATTAGTCAGCATGAGATTGTAACCGATGGCTACATGGACATCACCCACCGCAGTGTCATAGTCAAATTCCCGTTGCGAGGGCGCGACAAAGAGTATTTGCTGATTTGGACGACCACCCCGTGGACGCTGACCAGTAACGTCGCCGCCGCGGTTGGGCCAGAGTTGGATTACGTCAAGGTTAAAGTCATGCTGACCGACGAAATCTACTACCTGAGTAAAGGCACAGTCAAGGAGATCAGAGAGAAACATTATGAGATTATCGGCGAGCTAAAAGGCCAAGAGATGGTTGGGTGGGAGTATGATGGCCCGTTTGACGAATTGCCTGCCGCACAAGTGCAGGGGGGTTGGACCAAGCTCAAAGAACTCATCACCGACATCGATCAAAATGCCAAAGAAGCGCACCGAATCATCGTTTGGGATGCCGTCGGCGAGGAAGAGGGGACGAGTATTGTCCACATTGCGCCCGGCGCGGGGGCAGATGACTTTTTGCTCGGCCAGGAGAATAGCTTGCCGATTGTAGCTCCATTGAATGACGAAGGGTATTTTGTTGATGGATTCGATTGGCTGACTGGCATGCAGGTCAGTGATGTGGCCGACCCAATTTTTGAGAATTTGAAGGAAAAAGGGTTGCTTTATCATATTGAGCCGTATACCCACCGTTACCCGACCTGCTGGCGCTGTAAAACCGAGTTGGTCTTCCGGCTGGTTGACGAATGGTTTATCAGCATGGAGGAGTTACGCCCACAGTTGGCCCTCATCACCAAACGAATTCGCTGGATTCCGGGCTTTGGACTGGATAGGGAGTTGGATTGGTTGAAAAATATGCACGATTGGATGATCTCCAAGAAACGGTATTGGGGCTTGGCTCTGCCAATTTGGGAGTGTGAATCATGCGACCATTGGACGGTTGTGGGGGATGATATCGAACTGAAGGAGCTGGCCGTGAAAGGATATGACGAGTTTGCCGGACATACGCCTCATCGTCCGTGGATTGATTCGGTTAAGCTGAAATGTGATGAGTGCGGGGGGTTGATGAAGCGGATTGCGGATGTTGGCAATCCGTGGCTTGATGCTGGAATCGTCAGCTTTAGCACGTTGCGTTATCGCCAAGACCGCCCCTACTGGAATAAATGGTATCCGGCTGATTTGATTACTGAAAGTTTCCCCGGTCAGTTCCGCAACTGGTTCTATAGCATGCTGGTCATGGGTGCGATTATCGACAAAAGTCCTTCTTTTATGACCAATTTTGGTTATGCTACTCTCTTTGCAGAGGATGGTCGGCCTATGCACAAAAGCTGGGGTAACTCGATTGAGTTTAATGAGGCTGCCAACAAGATGGGGGCTGATGTGATGCGCTGGATGTACTGTAATCATAAACCTGAGCAGAATCTCCTATTTGGTTACAAACGGGCCGATGAAACTCGCCGTCAGTTTTTGCTTCCATTGTGGAATGTCTACAACTTCTTGGTCACGTATGCCAATCTTGATTATTGGACTCCGACGGGGGCTGATATTCGCTTGGCGATTGGGGCTGATTCTGATATGGATATGGTCGCTCGTAAGGCCGAGATTGGAGCCGGTAAGCTCGACGCATGGATTGTGGCTCGCTTGAACGAAATGTTAGAACAAGTGACCAATAGTTTTGAGAACTACGATGCCTACACCGCCACTGTCGCTATTCAGAGATTGTTAGAAGATTTGACCAACTGGTATGTCCGCCGCTCTCGTCGCCGCTTCTGGCGTAGCGAGCATGACTCGGACAAAGAGGCTGCTTATGCCACTTTGTACCATGTGCTGACCACCCTCACCCGCACCCTCGCCCCGATTACGCCGTTTGTGACTGAGGTGATGTACCAAACGTTGGTGCATGAGGTTGATGATACTACGCCCGAATCTGTCCATCACTGCTCATGGCCGCAAGCGGACAAAACCACCATCGACCAGACTTTGATTGATGAGATGGCCTTGGCTCGTCAGGTAGCGAGTTTGGGCTTGGCCGCTCGCAGTAGCGCGAACATCAAAGTGCGTCAGCCGTTGTCACGGGTGCTGGTTTACACTGGCGGGAGCAAGAGTAGTTTGTCTGATGAACTGACTGCTATTGTTACGGATGAGTTAAATGTTAAATCGTTGGAATTTGTGACTGAGGCGGGCGTGTTGGTACAGTATCGAGTTATACCCAATTTGAAGGTACTCGGGCCGAAGTTGGGTAAACTTGTGCCGATGGTACGGAAAGAGCTTGATGCTATCAATACTGGCGCGATTCAACAGCAGATCTCCGACACTGTAACCGAATTCGATCCGCAGGCTGAGTTCAGTCGTCTCCAAAAATGGGTAACTGGCCTTGACCCTAGTGATGCCCTCGAGCAGATGAAACAGTCGTTGACCGACCTTGACCCGCAAGCCGAGATGGACAAAATTCACGATGCAGTCAGTGCTTTTGACCCATCGACTGAGTTTGCCAAACTGTACGAATCGGTCAAAAACTACGGGCTAGATGAGTTGGTGGCCGATATTCAGGCTAGTGAGCCGGTTACGCTGGTGATTGGCAGTGAGGCGATTAGCTTCGATCCTGAAGAGTTGCTCCTTAGCACCGATCCGGCCGAGGGGTTGGCGGTGGCGGCAGATAAGGTGATTACGGTGGGGATTGATGTGGTTATCACCGCCGAATTGGCCGCCGAAGGGTTGGCCCGTGAGCTAGTCCGCCGCATCCAAAACATGAGAAAAGAGGCCAACTTTGATATCTCTGATAAGATTACTGTTTTCTACCAAGCTGGTGGTGAGATTGAGGCGGTCTTTAGTAGCTGGGGCGACTACATCAAAACCGAAACCCTAGCCCTAGCCCTAGAACTGACCGCGCAAGCAATTCCGGAATCGGCCTATCAGAAGAGCATGAAGATTGCGGGGTCGGATGTGACGTTGGGCGTGGAGAAGGTATGATTGGGCGCAGGGAATAGTGCGGGGATATGACCGCTAATCAAAAACTCGCGAATTATCGCTCTACCCCGTCGCCGAAATTGGGCAATTATTCTGCACTCACTACCCGCAAAATTTTTGGGCTACGACTTTCGTTCCGGCTATTTTAGAACATGATTGGTGCCCCTTCTGACCACCAATCATGTTCTTTGACGATTTGACCCAAACACTTGCTACCCGACAAAGTTGATTAGGGAAGACTAAAACAGGAACACAGAGTTTCACAGAGAAGCACAGAGTGACACAGAGTAATACAAAAGAAAAATAAATCGTTTTTTCTCTGTGAAACTCTGTGTTAATTAGTTCAGATTAAAT
>JAUCGB010000045.1 GCA_030377895.1 Anaerolineales bacterium HSG24 | reverse complement strand
CTACTAGAATATATTATAAAATAACAGGAATAATACATGAATACAGCAGTCCATAATAGATTAATCTCCTTTATATGGTCGATTGCCGATGACTGTTTGCGAGATGTGTATGTCAGGGGAAAATATCGGGATGTGATTTTGCCGATGGTGGTGTTACGGAGGCTCGATGTGTTGTTAGAGCCGACCAAGAATGCGGTCATGGAGGAGATGGTTTTTCAGAGAGATGAGTTGCAGATGGGCACGGAGTGGGATGATGGTGGATTGACTGATGCCAGCGGCTATGTGTTTTACAACACTAGCGACTGGACTTTGCAACGCCTGCATGACACGGCGACCAATAGTCAACAGATTTTGCAGGCCAATGTTGAGGAATATCTCAATGGCTACAGTGCCAACGTCAAGGAGATTATCGACAAGTTTAAGCTCAAACAGCAGATTCGGCACATGGCGACCAAGGATGTTTTGCTGGATGTGCTGGAAAAATTTACTGATCCTCACATCAACCTGACCCCGTTGGAGGTGGAAGACCCGGACGGTAGAAAACTACCGCCACTCTCTAATTTGGGCATGGGTTATGTCTTCGAGGAGTTGATTCGGAAGTTTAACGAGGAGAACAACGAGGAGGCCGGGGAGCATTTTACCCCGCGCGAGGTCATCGACCTGATGACCCACATGATATTTGAGCCGATGAAGGAGACGCTCCCGCCGGTCATGACCATCTACGACCCAGCCTGTGGGTCGGGCGGCATGCTGACCGAGTCGCAGAACTTTATCAAAAATGATGAGGGTGAGATTCGGGCCAGCGGGGATGTGTATCTGTTTGGCAAGGAGATAAATGATGAGACTTACGCGATATGTAAGTCGGACATGATGATTAAGGGGAACGATCCCGAAAAAATCCGCGTCGGCTCAAGCCTGTCTACCGACGAGTTTTCGGGTATAAATTTTGACTTTATGCTCTCTAATCCACCTTATGGCAAGTCGTGGAGTACGGAGGTGAAGTACATTAAAGATGGCAAGGATATCATCGACCCTCGTTTTGAAGTGACGCTGGCCGATTATTGGGGTCAGGCTGAGAAAGCTCCGGCCACGCCTCGTTCATCCGATGGACAGTTGCTCTTTTTGATGGAGATGGTCAACAAGATGAAACCGTTGAGCCAAAGTCCACATGGGTCACGGATTGCCTCGGTGCATAACGGATCGAGTCTTTTTACGGGTGATGCGGGGAGCGGTGAGAGCAATATCCGGCGCTATCTGATTGAAAATGATCTGCTCGAGGCCATCATCCAACTGCCCAACAACCTGTTTTACAACACTGGCATCACCACCTATATTTGGTTGTTGAGCAATCGTAAAGCTAACCATCGGCAGGGTAAGGTACAGTTGATTGATGCGTCGGGCCGGTTTGCCAAACTGCGGAAAAATTTGGGAGCTAAAAATTGCGAACTAAAGCCGAACCACATCAGCCAGATTTTGGACGCGTACCAGCAGTTTGAGCCGCTGACACGTCAGGCTGATGATGAGTTAGCCAGTCAGATTTTTGATAATGCTGATTTTGGCTACTACAAAGTGACGATTGAGCGACCCAAACGGCTGAGAGCTAAGTTTACGGCCGAGCGTATCGCGTCTCTGCGGTTTGACAAGAGTCTGCAAGAGCCGATGGCCTGGGCCTTTGAGACCTATGGTTCTGATATCTATACCGATTTAGAGCGACTTGGGCCTGAAATTATAGCTTGGTGCGAGAAAAATGAGCTAGAGTTAAACAGTCGCAAGCGTAAGATTTTGACTTCGCCTAAGACATGGCAGAAGCAAAAAAGCCTGTTTGAGGCGGCCACTCGCCTGCTGGAGGCGATTGGCTCGAACGAGTATGATGATTTTAACGCCTTTAAGCAGACGGTTGAGGCGACGTTGAAGGCTCAAAAGCTGAAACTGTCCGCCGGGGAGAAAAATGCCATTTATGCGGCGGTTAGCTGGTATGATGAAACGGCCAAAAAGGTGCTGAAAAAACGGCAAACCTTGCGCGGTGATAAACTGGCCGACTTGCTAGAGCATCTTGGTTGTTCGGTGGCCCAACTACCCGACTATGGCTATTATCCAAGTGGTAAAAAGAACGAGTATCTAATTTACGAGGTCGAAAGTAGCTTACGGGATTATGAGAATATTCCTCTGAAAGATGATATTTATGCCTATTTTTTGCGTGAAGTCAAACCCCATGTGACCGAGGCATGGATTAATCTGGACAAGACCAAAATCGGCTACGAGATTAGCTTTAACAAATATTTTTACCAACACAAACCCCTCCGTTCCCTTGAAACGGTTACATCTGAGATTTTGGCCCTCGAAAAAGAGAGCGAGGGTTTGATTATGGAGATTTTATCAAACCGTGGGAATAAATCCCCACGCTAATAGCCAAAGACCGCTGAAGCGGCCTATCTGACATCATAGCGACGCGTAGCTAGTGCCATTGGTGCTGGCTTTAGCCTGTTTCAGCTATTAGCATCGGGATTTATTCCGATGTGACGAATTCCGATGTCTATTCCAAAATAATAACAGTCAAAAGAGGTGTTTCAATGGCTTTATGGCGACTTTATTACCATTTTGTATGGGCTACAAAAATGCGACATGATTTAATTATGGATGAAATTGAAAGCGTGTTATATTATTGGCAAGGCTGATGCGTTAGGGTGTATTACCCATGCGATTGGAGGAACTTCTGACCATATCCATATTGTAGCCTCCATTCCTCCAAAGTTAGCGATTTCTGAGTATGTTAGCCAAATTAAAGGGAGTAGTAGCCATCATCTCAATCATCAACCAAACCTGCCTCTCTCTAAATTTGGCTGGCAAAGAGGATATGGCGTGTTTTCTTTGGACAAAAAACAACTTCCTCCGGTCGTTGAGTATGTACGTAACCAAAAGGAACACCACAAACAAGGCACAACGATACCTGTTTTGGAACGTTATTCAGACTATGATGATGCACCATCAAAATATGATACGATTTAATCCAATGGTTTGAAGCCGTGGGAATAAATCCCCACGCTAATAGCCAAAGACCGCTGAAGCGGCCTATCCCACCATAGCTGGCTTTAGCCTGCTTCAGTTATTAGCATCGGGATTTATTCCGATGTGATTCCGATGTGATTTCGATGCGACAACCACCCAAAAAGGAATTAACGATGAACAACACACAAACCCCAAGCCACCATGAAGAAAGATTCACAATTAAACCCTACCCCGCCTACAAAGATTTGGGCGTGGTTTGGTTGGGAGAAATTCCGGCGCATTGGGAGGTAAGGCGGTTGAAATATACGTCTAAGATATTTAGAGGAAAATTCACTCATCGCCCTAGAAATGACATGAGACTTTATGATGGTAATTACCCTTTTTTTCAGACGGGCGATGTCGCTAATTCTAATAAGTATCTTTTTGACAATAAACAAACTTTAAATGAAAAGGGTTTAAGAGTATCAACGCTGATTCCTAAAGGTACGGTTGTGATAACCATAGCCGCAAATATTGGTGACATAGCAATTTTACAAGTAGATGCTTGTTTTCCTGATAGTATTGTAGGTTTTGAACCATCTGATTTAATTGACCGAGATTTCCTTTACTACTTTTTGTCTATAATGAGACAACAATTTATTGGATCAACTATCAAAAATACTCAAATGAATTTAAATATCGATAGAATAGGAAATAATTCAATCTCCATCCCACCCCTCGCTGAACAAACCGCCATCGCCAACTTCCTAGACGAAAAAACCGCCAAAATCGACACCGCCATCGCTCAAAAAGAGCAACTGATAACCTTGCTCAAAGAGCGCAAACAGATTATCATTCAGGCAATGGTGAGTGGTCAATGGTTAGTGGTTAATGACGAGCATGGGCAACCGGCGATTGCCAAGCAGAACGGGAAAGGGCAGTTTATGTTGAACGGTTCACCTTTATCCATTAAAACAAAAGATTCCGGCATCGAGTGGATTGGGGAGATTCCGGAGGGGTGGGATGTGAAGCGAGCTAAATATTTGTTCAATGAAGTCAATGATAGGTCAAGGATGGGTACGGAAGAGTTGTTATCGGTATCTCACATGACAGGGGTGACACCTCGTTCTGAAAAAACCATTACAATGTTTATGGCCGAAGATTACACAGGTTCTAAGGTATGCCAAAATGGTGATTTAGTTATCAATATTATGTGGGCATGGATGGGAGCATTGGGTATTTCTGACCGAACGGGTATTGTAAGTCCCTCATATGATGTTTTTCGTCAGAAATATGCAAACACCTTTAATTTGATTTTTTTAGAACATTTGATGAAGACGACCAAATATATCGAACACTACAACAAAGTATCTACGGGGTTACACTCATCAAGATTACGATTTTATGGACACATGTTTTTTAATATGGCATTAACGTTCCCTTCCATCGAAGAACAACAAGCCATCGTCGCCCACATCGAAACCCAATCAGCCAAAATCGAGCAAGCCATCAGCCTCCAACAACAGCAAATCGCCAAACTCAAAGAATATAAGACGGTGTTAATCAATAGTGCCGTCACGGGGAAGATAATGGTTAATGGTTAGTGGTTAATGGTTAATGGTTAATGGTTAATGGTTAATGGTTAATGGTTAATGGTTAATGGTTAATGGTTAATGGTTAGTGGTTAATGGTTAGTGGTTAATGGTTAATGGTTAATGGTTAATGGTTAATGGTTAATGGTTAATCACTAACCCACTAGGAATGAGTCCTAAATAAGTTGCGTTTGGCCATCGTAGGGGCTACCCGTAGGGCGGCGGCAACCATGCCTGTTTGAAATCTAAACAACATCCGCCTTGCCTCGCCCTGAATCTAAGGAAGGACGGGCGACCCGTAGGGGGGGAGAGAGCATGGCCTCACGTTCCAAATTCAGACCGCCCCCCTACGGGTAGCCCCTACCAAAATCTCCGACGCAAATGCACAAGTTAATTAATACCCATTCCTAATCACTAACCACTAACCATTAACCACTAACCACTAATCACTAACCACTAACCATTAACCACTAACCACTAATCACTAACCACTAACCACTAACCACTAACCACTAACCACTAACCACTAACCATTAACCACTAACCATTAACCATTGGAAGGATAACAATGACCCTAAAATCATTAAACTACGTTATCATCACAATCAGTATTATCCTTATCATTATCCTGCAAGGCTGTGGGGGTAGCCAAACTCCCCAGCCAGCCGCTAACCCAACAGCTACCTCAATCCCAACAAAAGTCTCAATTCCTAACCCAACAGCTACCTCAAAGGCTCAATCTACCTCCAATTTGGATGCTCAGGCCTACTTTGATAAAGGTGTTGACTGTGAACATCAGACCGATTATGAGTGTGCTATTGAAAACTACAGCCACACCCTAGAGCTAGAGCCGTCTTATGGTGAGGCTTACAACAATCGGGGGGTGCTTTATATTATTCAAGGTGATTATGAGTCAGCGCTCGCCGATTTTAATCAACTGCTAAAGCTAAACCCGACCCATGTTGAGGCTCACAATAACCGAGGCGTGGTTTATAAGGCTCAAGGTGATACGACGCAAGCGTTAGCCGATTTTAATAAAACAGTAGAGCTAAACCCGACCCATGTTGAGGTCTATAACAACCGTGGCTTAATTTACAAGGCTCAAGGTGAATATGAACAATCACTCGCCGACTTTAATCAAGCCCTTGAGCTTGACCCAATGAACGCGAATGCACGCAACAATCGTGGCACTGTTTACACCATACAAGGCGATAGTGACCAAGCGTTAGCCGATTTTAATCAAGCCATAGAGGTCGAGCCGACCCATACTGAGGCCTACAATAACCGAGGCGAGCTTTATTTTAATCAAGGTGATTACAAACAAGCTCTCGCCGACTTTAACAAAGCCATAGAGGTTGACCCCACCAACGCGAATGCCTACAATAATCGAGCATCTGTTTATTCTATGCAGGGGGATGATGAGCAAGCGATTGTGGCGTTTAATAAGGCATTAGAGCTAGACCCGACTCAGGTTGATGCTCATTATAACCGAGCGCTCATTTACTATAATCAGGGCGATTACGAGCAAGCACTAATCGGGTATAACCATACCCTAGAGTTAGACCCGACCTATGTTGATGCCTACTACAACCGAGGTCTGATGTACGTCGCTCAAGGTAATTATGAGCCAGCCCTCGCGGACTTAAATCAACTGATTAAGTTTGAACCGGATCAACCAGAGCATTATTTGATTAGGGCAAGTTTACATATTGAGCTAGGGAATAAAACGGAAGCCAGAGCCGACCTGAACAAATATCTGGAAGAAGGGGATGACCCAGAATGGCGAGCCTGGGCAGAAGAAACGTTGAACGCCTTGGAAGATTAATGGTTAGTGGTTAGTGGTTAGTGGCTTAGCAGTTAATTAACCATTAACCATTAACCACTAACCACTTATCATTAACCACTAAAATACATGAATTTTTTGAAAGAGAAAAGTTTTAAGTTCGCCGTCCGTGTGGTGAAATTGTCTCAATATTTGGGCCGGGAAAAGCGGGAATATGTCATGTCTAAACAGATATTACGCTCAGGAACGGCAGTAGGGGCGTTGTATCGGGAAGCGGAACATGCCGAAAGTAAAGCCGATTTTATCCATAAATTGGCGATTGCTCAAAAAGAGTGTAACGAAACCATCTACTGGTTAGAGCTTTTGCATGCCACTGAATACCTCACCCAACCCCAGTTTGACAGCCTCTATGCCGATGCCGTGGAACTGATAAAGTTGCTAACCAGTAGTATAAAAACCGCGAAAAGCAAAGGATAGTGGTGATAGTGGTTAATGGTTAATTAACTGCTAAACCACTAACCATTAACCACTAACCACTATCCATTAACCATTAACCACTAACCATTAACCATTAACCACTAACCACTAACCATTATGAAGAGTAAAACCAACGAACAAGCGTTAGAATCAGCCATAGAAAAAACCTTAACCGGCACATGTTTGGAAGATTTGGGCCAACCCCCGCTCGGTGGCATTAAAGAACGGCCCACGCCTTATGCTTATGGATCCGATAATAACGGGTTTTACATGGGGTACGCCAACGATTTTAACCCCAAATACGCCATTGATGAGCATTATTTTTGGCACTTTCTGGAAATGACTCAAGCCGAAGAGTTAGAAAAACTGCAACGTTCCGCCGATTGGAAGCTCAAAATTCTGGAACGGTTTGACCGCATGGTCAAAAAGTATGGCCTGTTACACATTCTACGCAAAGGACTGGCGGTAGAAGATGCCCATTTTACATGGCTCTATCAACTGCCGCTGGCGAGTAGCAGTCAAACGGTCAAAGACAGATTCAAGCAGAACCGATTTAGTATCACCCGCCAAGTGCGCTACAACCCCGACAATCAGCGCGAAGAAATTGACATGGTGCTGTTTCTTAATGGCCTCTCCTTGGCAACATTAGAGCTAAAAAACCTGTGGACAGGGCAAACCGCGAGAGTGCATGGTGCCAAGCAGTATAAACATGACCGCGATCATCGTCAACCCCTGCTGACCTTTGGCCGCTGTCTGGTTCATTTTGCCGTCGATACCGAGGAAGTTCTCATGACCACTCGCCTAAACGGTAACAACACTGTTTTTCTACCCTTTAACAAAGGTCATAATCATGGCAAAGGCAACCCGGTCAACATGTTTGGACATAAAAGCGCGTACCTGTGGGAAGAGATATTTACCCGCCACAGTCTAGCCAACATCGTGCAACATTTTGTCCGCTTTGGTGGCAAACCCAAAGATGCCCTCCGCAAAAGAACCCTCTTTTTTCCACGTTACCATCAATTGGATGTGGTACGTAAAATATTAGATCATGCTCGCCAAAACGGGGTCGGACAGACCTATTTAGTCCAACATTCCGCCGGTTCCGGCAAATCAAACTCCATCACTTGGGTGGCCTATCAACTGATAGAAACCTATCCAGAACGAGACGAGCTGCCCGGCTCAAAAGGTCGCCACAACCCCCTGTTTGATTCGGTTGTCGTTGTCACCGACCGACGCTTGCTCGACAAACAACTGCGGGAGAATATCAAAGAGTTCTCGCAGGTCAAAAATATTGTCGCTCCGGCCTACTCCTCAAGAGACCTGAAAAACAGTTTAGAGCAGGGCAAGCGTATCATCATCACCACCATTCAAAAGTTCCCTTTTATTGTTGATGGGATTGCCGACCTGAGCGACAAACGATTCGCGGTCATCATCGACGAAGCGCACAGTTCCCAAAGTGGCACCAGCGCCGACAAGATGAATCAGGCGATGGGCATGGCGCAAGACGAGGAAGATACCGAAGATACACAAGATAAGATTTTGAAGGCCATGCAGAGTCGCAAAATGAAAGGCAATGCCTCTTATTTTGCTTTTACTGCTACCCCCAAACATGCCACCTTAGAACGGTTTGGCATCCGGCAAGAGGATGACTCTTTTAGACCTTTCCATCTATACTCCATGAAACAGGCCATCGAAGAGGGCTTTATTTTGGATGTGTTAGCCAACTACACCACCTATAAGAGCTATTACGAAATCGAAAAGTCAATCGAAGAGAACCCCCTGTTCAGCAGTAAAAAGGCTCAGAAAAAACTGCGGGCCTACGTCGAGCGGGACAAGCGCACCATCGCCACCAAAGCTGAAATCATCATGGAGCATTTTATTAGCAAGGTGGTCAATCCCAAAAAGCTCAAGGGCAAGGCCAAAGGTTTGGTTGTCACCCAAAACATCACCGCCGCCATCCGTTACTATTTCGCACTTAATCGGATTTTAACCGACAAAGGTAATCCGTTCAAGATAGCGGTTGCCTTTTCTGGCAAAAAGACGGTTGATGGCATCGAACACTCAGAGGCCGAGTTGAATGGCTTCTCCGAAAAAAATACCCGCCATAAGTTTGATGAGGACGAGTACCGCCTATTGGTCGTGGCGAACAAATATCTGACCGGATTCGACCAACCGAAACTGTGTACCATGTATGTCGATAAGAAATTGCAAGGAGTTTTGGCGGTGCAAGCCCTGTCCCGCTTAAATCGGGCCGCGGCCAAATATGGCAAAAAGACAGAGGATCTGTTTATCCTCGATTTCTTCAACTCGGTTGATGAGATTCAAAAAGCCTTTGACCCATTTTACACCGCGACCACCCTCAGCCGAGCTACTGATGTTAACGTGTTGCATGAGCTAAAGGACAGTTTAGACGATGTGGGGGTCTATGAGTGGTTTGAAGTGGAAGATTTTGTGGAGAAATATTTCGAGGGGGTTGAGGCGCAACAACTCAGCCCGATGATTGATGTCGCGGCCCAGCGCTTTAATCATGACCTTGAGTTGGAAAACGAAGAGAAGGCCGATTTTAAGATAAAGGCCAAGCAATTTGTCAAAATATACGGGCAGATGGCCGCTATCATCTCGTATGAACTGCTGGCGTGGGAAAAGCTGTTCTGGTTCTTAAAGTTTCTGATTCCCAAGCTAATTGTAAAAACTGAGGAGGATAAGCTGATTGACGCGCTCTTAGAATCGGTTGATTTGTCCACTTATGGCCTAGAGCGCACCAAATTGAATGTCACCATCGAGTTAGACGACTCCGAAACGGAGGTTGAGCCGCAAAATCCAAACCCCCGTGGTGTCCATGAGGGGCAGGACGAGAAGGACTCTTTGGACGAAATTGTTAGAGTTTTTAACGAAAAATGGTTTCATGGTTGGAACAGTACCTCCGAAAACCAGCGCATCAAATTTGTGATGTTGAGCCAACATATTCGGAACCACCCTGACTATCAAGCCAAAGTCGCCAACAACCAAGACCCGCAAAACAGAGATTTAGCCTTTAAGAAAATCCTCGACGAGGTGATGACCCATCAAAAACGGCAGGAACTTGAACTCTACAAGCTATATGTCAAAGATGAGGCGTTTTTTCAAGCATTTTTTGATACCATGAAGCGGATGGCTGAGGTTGACGGATAGAGTCTTTGGCGAAACCTCTGCGGGCACCTCGAACAGTGATGGTCATGATGATCTCCTCACAAAACTCTCCCACCACTCATCCGGTGTAGCAGAATCATAATGAACCATGTTGGTATTGACCGTCCATTGTCCTGCCTCATTTTTGTGCAATCTAATCGTATGCCCAATCCGATCTGTAATCTCGGTGTTGAGGATGATCTCCTCGTACCCATCATGATTGGCGCAATGGGTCATCCAGTTGTCGTGACCATTTTTTTGATGCTCGGTATAAAAGGTTTTGTCATGGTTGGTGCCGTTTATTTCCATCTTAGATCAAGCCAACTCTTTTACAGAAACCGTATCACGTAAATATTCCCAATCGGTGTTGTATTTGGCAATCCCATCTTCGTAATAGGTCTCATCCTCTTCAAGCGGATCAAAATACTGGTCGGGTGTCAGTTCAACCGTTTGTAGGGTCTCATCTTGCCAGCGTTTATAGGTGATTTTGATTTGAATGGGTGGCTGTTTCATTCTTCGACTCGATTCACTCGATCACATGACATGGTTAACATCAACCCCATCTCACTGATTTTTGTGAGACTATCCGGCGTAAACTCCCAATTACATTGGCTGGTATAGCCCAAAAATAGATGGAGTTCCTTGGTGTTGGCTTGGCTGTTTAGCAGTAACGGTTTGACCGAATAGAGAATTTCGACAAACTGGTCAAAATTGCCGGTTTTAGCTTCTAAACAGACATAGCCGGTTTCTAACGGTTGGCCCTTAAATCGGCCTTTGGTGGCGATGTCGTCCCGCCGATGATGGTCGGTGACGGTGAAATCAAGGCGATTTAAGAACGGAGTGGGGTCAAACTGTGGGCCTTGTAGAGTACAGTGAAAATAGGTCTCGGTGATGGTCATGATGATTTTCTCACAAAGCTCTCCCACCACTCATCCGGTGTAGCAGAATCATAATGAACCATGTTGGTATTGACCGTCCATTGTCCTGCCTCATTTTTGTGCAATCTAATCGTATGTCCAATCCGATTGGATATATCAGTACTGAGAATAATTTCTTCGTGTCCATCATGATCGACGCGGTGGGTCATCCAGTTGTCGCGACCATTTTTTTGATACTCGGTGTAAAAGGTTGAATCCTCATTTGTGCCAGATATTTCTTTGAATGTCCATTGTAACTCATCAACCGGCACATGGGGCAGATATTCCCAACTGCTGTTATATCGAGCAATCCCGTCCTCGTAATAAGTTTCGTCCTCTTCAAGAGGATCAAAATATTGGTCGGGTGTCAGTTCAACCGTTTGTAGGGCCTCATCTTGCCAGCGTTTATAGGTGATTTTGATTTGAATAGTTGATTCTGTCATCGGAAAAATCCTGTTATTAGCTGAAGTTAGTTTTTGTGTTGGATTTCATCGGCACTACGGGTGCCAAAATGTTTCATGAGTGTATGAAACTGTTTTTTTGTCAGTTTGTCTTTGGCTTCACGTAAGGTCATCTGAATTATTCCATCGGCTCCACCTGTAACTTTTTTAAAGTTTTCATTCCTCCCAATTGCCCGTATCTGGCCTGTACCTTGCAGGAGTTTATCAATCCGTACATCGGGATCATGCCCTTTGAATGGGTCTTTTTGGGCCTGCAAAATCGTCATGTCCGGTAAATTATCAGGCGCAACATCAAGTTTTATTTCTGTCTCCGTTGTTCGACCTGTCTGCGGTTCAGTTTTTGTCATCGGCTCTATTTTTTCAGGTGCAGATGGAGAGTTGTTAACATCTGTAGTGTCATTTATGGGGATGGTTTCTATCCAACCTTGGGTGACGATACCGATAGTAATCGCAGAACCTAACAACAGAAGCACACCCAGCAACATAATGGTTATCTTATCATGTGGTGAAAATTGTGTTAAAATGTGTGAAGACATGGTGCTATCCTTACATATATTTTATTATTTATGGTAGTATAAACTGAACAATCAGATTTGTCAAGCAAGAATCAGCATTTGTCAAAGGAAAAATAATTCCTTTTTTTTATGAATCCCCGTGTTCCTCTGTGGAACTCAGTGTTAATTAGTTCAGACTAAATTTTCCGTCGGGTACTAAGGGAGCGACATGGGAGTAGCATTTGAAACACTGGTGACAAAAAATGGAGTGAATAAAACCCTCACGGTGGGCTGAATTTTGCGTCAACATAGGGAATGGTGGTATCATCTACACGGTTAATAATAAGGTTAGGTTTAGATGATTTATGCACACATAGTTGGCTGGGGAAAATATCTACCAGAAAAAATTGTCACCAATGATGATATTGCCGCGTGGATGGATACAAGCGATGAGTGGATTCGCTCACGAACAGGGATTGCTGAGCGTCGTATGGCGGTTGACCATGAAACGACGGCCTCTATGGCGATTGCTGCGGCCCAGTTGGCTTTAGACCGAGCGCGGATTACTCCGTCCTCAGTCGATTTAATCATCGTCGCCACTTTATCTCCCGAGCATATTTTTCCGGCTACGGCTTCGATTGTGCAGGATGCTTTGGGTGCAACCCATGCTGGGGCGTATGATTTGAGCGCGGCCTGTTCCGGTTTTATCTACGCCTTAACGATGGGCAATGCCATGATCCAATCGGGCATGTCTAAGGTGGTTTTGGTCATCGGCTCAGAAACTGCCACCCGATTTTTAGACAAACGAGACCGTAGCACCTATCCTTTATTTGGTGACGGGGCTGGGGCAGTAGTCCTACAGGCCGATTATACGCCCGGTGGTATTTTAGCCAGTGTATTAGGATCAGACGGGTCTGGCTCTGAACATTTAATCATTCCGGCGGGAGGGAGCAAGTTACCGACCTCGCATGAAACGGTCAAAAAACGTCTCCATTATATGAAGATGAATGGGCGAGAAGTATACCGTTTTGCTACTCGAACCATTGGCCGAGTGGTCAAAGAAGCCTGTCACAACGCAGGGGTTGATTTGTCTGAAATCGATCTGCTGATTCCCCATCAAGCCAATGCCCGAATTATTGCCAGCGCTCGCAAACAGATTAAGATTAATCAAGAGAAAATCTTTATGAATCTGGATAAATATGGGAACACCTCGACCGCATCGATTCCCATTGCCTTATGTGAAGCCATCGAACAAGACCGAATTCATTATAAAGATAATATAGTTTTAGTAGGTTTTGGTGGTGGACTAACATGGGGAGCCATCGTTATAAAATGGGGATTAGAGATGCCTCATCAACCTCGACAATGGTGGTATCGAGGCATACGTTGGTTGGTGTACCGATGGGCAAAAATACGCTCTAATTTTTTACGTATCTCCCGTTGGTTAGATAGCCATATCCCCTTTAGATCTGAAGAGTATCCTATTTTGCCAGAAAGCACACCGGAATCACCTGATGAATCTTCTAAATCAGATGCCTCTAAATCGGATGCCACAAAATCGGATGCCACAAAAGAAACGACTGCTCAAAACGGAACGGCTACACACCTCTCAGATATTCAATCTATCAGCAACCCAGAAGTTCCGACTAAACACCTAATAAAAGAAATAAAACCAGAGAATGAGGATGAACTATGAGACATAAAGAACCAATTATACAGTTAGACCAGTTTTTGAAACGAATGGGCTTGGTTAGTACAGGCGGTCAAGCCAAAATAGTTATTCAAGCAGGTGACGTGTTGTTAAACGGTGTTGTCGAAACTCGACGTAAGAAAAAATTAAAATCTGGCGATGAGGTCACGTTTCAAGACGAAACCTATGAGGTCGCTTTTCAATAAAAATCAAAAATCTATAATATAAGGGTCGTTCCAAGATTTAAGTTGGTCATATAAATTTGTGACGGTGTTGAATCGCCTACAAACGTTATGATTGACTTAAATCTTGGAAACCATATCATAACCATGAAAGTTATATTCAATTTTATATCCGGTTTTTTCTGGGGATTTTTTATCTGTGGCGGAGCGGCGTTAGTGACCACTCCCTATAGTGGCGAGGAGTTCCAAGAGCAAGCGAAAAATTGGCTCGATAATAAATCAAATGAGTGGAAACGGTTACGTGACGAACACCGCTCTCAGTTAGAGGCGCAACTCTTCGACCTAAAACGCGGCAATAATTAGTTATTTAAGAGATCGTTTGATGATGTTGGTGAATATCTGACGAGGTTCAGCCATCTCTGGGTCAGCAAATAGGGTCTCTCGATTTTGAGACGCAACTTGTAATAAGCGTAGACTATGCTTACTATCCTCTTTGGGCATCACAATTTTTTTAGAAATATAAGCACCGGCAATTAATAGCGGTAAGTAGAGAAAATCCAGATCAAGTTGTTGCCCCGTTTCAATGTTATCGGCAATAAAACCAGTCACGCCTTGCCGCTCGTCTAACGACCAAATCTGTTTGCCTGCCGCTCGAGCCACTAGGTTAAAGCTAATGGCGATTGACAATTTCATGAGATGATAGTAGCCAACTTTGCAAATCACATCAAGTGCGTCTGTGGTGTCGTACTCCACCTCAAATGCCCGTTGCCACATAGGTAACAGTAATCCGTTATAGTTCTTTGGATTATCCAAAAAATATTGACAACTATAGGTCAATATTTTTGCTAGAGTAATCGCTTCTCCCACTCGTAAGGGAACCCCCGCATCAGCAAATTTAACTGTACTGGTACTAAATAAGGCCGTATAAAGCCCGTCTGGAGTAATTTCTTTGTCGAGTTTCACCCGCCTCAATTCGATTTCCTGACTAGCTCGATTAAAAAATTCAGCATCCTTATCGCTAAAAACAGTCTGATAGCTATATTCTAGGGGAGTTTCATCGGTTACTGTTTCCTTACTATCAACGTTGATAGTAAATCCGGCTTTTTTTACCTGTTTTTCTACATAAGTAGCCCCTAAAGCCCCCACTAAATTCAAACCTACGGGGTTATCAATCAAGTCGGTGTTGATAAGGCTACTAGATTTATCAGGCCGAATCCGCTCGGATGGCGCGCCCTGTGGTTTGACATCCAACTGTAAGCCTAAGCTGTAATCCTTTGATTTAGCCTGCTGAGTCGCTATCACCGGCAAGGTTAGCAACCCCGCTTCGCCCCGTTGTAGAGTCTGCTCAAAACTGGTTTCTTCTACCTCAAGAGCAGGCGACCCGCCTCCAAAAAGTCCCCCCGTTTTTGGTAATTCAAAATTAACAGTGACCTTATTTGGGACATTTAGATTATTTTGTAGAAAAATGAATAGGTTAGCAACCTGCCCCAGCTTAATCGTTGCGGGTTCAAAATAACCTGCATATTGTACCCCTCCCGTGCTATGCCGTTTCGGGGCGAGTATATATTCACCGATTATATCAGGAAATGAGAATGTCATAGAATATGTACCTATCTATTGTTTGGCGAATTTGTGAACCAATGCGGCCTATTCGTTCACAAATTCGCTAAAATCATGCAACCAATCACGTTGATAATTAGCCGCAATAAGTTGTATCATGTTGATTGTATAATGGGTTACAAATGGAATTAGCAACTCGCCTGACCAAACAAAAATAATAGAGAACAGAACATTCATAACCCCGGATCCGACCATACCTAAAACACCTTGGGGTTGGTGCATAAAGCCAAACAAAATGGAGGTGGCAGTAATAAGTAGCCAAATCGGGGCTACATCTAAAAAGCCACCGATAAGTAAGGAGCGAAATAATAACTCCTCCATTAATACTGCTGGAATAAAGGCCAAAGCAACTAACAGCCACTCGATGGGTCGCCGAGGCAGGATATTCCAGACCAACCAAGGCGAATAGATGTGTTTTCCATACCGTTTAATGGCCCAAATTGATACCAGATTAATTACAAATTGAGTTATTATCCCAAGAGATAGCCCTATAACAATGCTTTGCCTCGGTGATGGCGAAATAAACCCCAACTGTACTACTGAAATTCCAGTTAACCATGCCAAAAACAAACAGATGCCAACCAATGCCAATCGAGAAAAAGTCTCTGGAACCGAAAGTAGCACGTTAAATGGTGGACGGTACGTTTTTAATAACAAGTTAGTTCGATAGGTCATCCAAGCCAAAAAGATGGTTAAAGACACAATCATCAGTTGGGCTATAGTGAGCCAAAGATTAGGAGAGGTCATAACTCAATATACGATAATTTGCTATCCATTTATGTTTGATAGCAAAATGACAACCATCGGTGTCGTTTATTTTAGACATGATGAGTTGGAGTAGCAACATTATAAAAAATATGCCCATCACCATAAGAAGACAGGCATACAAAAATGTTAAATGTTATTACTAATTTAAGCTGTCATGCTGATTTAGCGTCTTACTTCGGGGGGAACTTTATCTGTTGTCCAGAATTTTTCTACTGTTGCCCCCTCTTGTAGGTTCGCTAGCCATTCTGTAAAGGTTTCTCGCTGGGCTTGTTCATAATCTGACGGGGATAACTCTCGGTCTCCTCGTTCTAGTACTTCGATAATATGCCAACCAAACTGTGATTCAATCGGCTCACTCAGTTCATTAAGCGGCAACTCAAATATTGCTTTGTCAACCGATTCCACAAAGGTTCCCTGCGTGACAAACCCTAGCTCTCCGCCACTAAAGCGGCTTCCCGGGTCATCAGAATATTCTTCCGCGAGGTCGGCAAAATCCTCACCCGCTTCTAAACGTTCAATAATTTCATTTGCCAACTGTTTGGTCTCTTGCTTGGCTTTTTCTGCCTCTGCGGCTTGTTCTTCTTCGCTGAGTTCAACCGGCTCTTCGTTTTCCTCATCAGGAGACGGCGGTGGCTTATTATGGTCAAAATTGATTAAAATATGCCGAGCATTTGATTGTTCGCCTGTGGTTGGGGCATCTTCTGATACAATCTCGTTCATCTTGTCTCTCAAAATAGAGGCTTTGATATATTGACGATAGGTTGCTTCATCAGTATTAGCATTTGCTTTCAAAGTTTCCAACCAACTGGTGTGTTGAGTACTCAACTCACTCACCGCGATGATATTAAGCGTTGCCGTCGGCCCAGGCGTTGGTGTATCAGCCGGAGTGGCGGTTGGGGTCATCTCTTCACTCCCCTCTAAGGTGGGCAGTGGTGTACGAGTTGGAGTCGGAGTCCATACTGAGGCAGTGGCAGTAGCATCAACCAAAGCCATCACCGTCTCTGACGCGGAGGCTTCAGTCACACCACCAGAACGTCCGGCTAAGAAGCGGTTAATTTCTTCGGTGATTTCTTCTTCTGAAACTGTTACCCCTTTATCCGAAGCTTTTTGAGCCAATAACGTTTCCTCAATCATTTGGTCTAAGGTTTGCTGATCTACCAAGAACCGCTGTTGTTGTAACTGGTTTCCTAACTGCTCATAAAATTGAAGAAATTGTTCGTTACCTTCTTCACGTAAGCGAGTTATTTCAGAAATTATTTGTCCGAGTTGTTCGTCGATTAAAAATCGCTCATATCGGACTCGATCTTGATACTGTTGGAGCGTGAGTTCAGTATCATTAACTTGGGCAATCGTTGAGTTAGGCTGAATTACATAGGAATATAAAAGCCCTAATGCCAATAATACAGCAATTAAGGCTACTATAATGCCTAGTCCCATATAAATTTGGTGAAGTTGTTGTTGTTCTTTTTTTGAATAGGCTCTTTGCCGACGAGTTTTGACTGGTTTGTTAGATGACATAAATACCTCATGTAAACCGCAATGCGTAAAATTTAAGCTTAAATTTTACGCATTACTCCTTCATTATATAATCGAGTTTTTGTAGAAATGTACAGGAGTATCAGCATCAAGCTGATACTCCTAAGGCAACCCAAAATGGTCGCCCATGTTCTTGACTTAACCTCTTTGGTCTCGCATTAAACGTAAATGCTCAGAGGTAAATGGTAACATTGCCATGTGTCGAGCGCGTTTGATTGCGATTGCGGCTTTACGTTGCAATTTCGCGGTGGCCCCTGTTTTACGTCGAGGTCGAATCCCACCACCTTCGCCAATAAAATAGCGTAGGCTGTCAACTTTTTTCCAGTCAATCTCTTCAATCCGAATCGGGCAAACTTTACGTCGAACCTGATACGAAGAGCGTTTGTTATAGTTATTTTGATACGGTCGTCGTTGATATCCACCACGGCCTTGATTATAGCCACCGCTACGATTACCATAACCTCCGGAACGTTGGCCTGTGTTTGGTCGATAACCACCCTGACGGAATTGACCGGTTCGTTGTTGACCAGTTCGTTGTTGACCGGTTCGTTGTTGACCAGTTCGTTGTTGACCGGTTCGTTGTTGACCGGTTCGTTGTTGACCAGTTCGTTGCTGACCGGTTCGTTGTTGACCAGTTTGTTGCTGACCGGTTCGTTGTTGACCAGTTTGTTGTTGACCAGTTTGTTGCTGACCAGTTTGTTGCTGACCAGTTTGTTGCTGACCAGTTTGTTGTTGCTCAGTTCGTTGCTGCTCAGTTTGTTGTTGCTCAGTTTGTTGTTGCTCAGTTTGTTGCTGACCGGTTCGCTGTTGATTTGATTGAGAATCTGTTGGCGTACTCGGTTTTTTTTCAGTTGTTTCCTGCTTAGTTACTTCATCACTCATAAATAGCTCCTTAGTTTATACCCCGTTTTCAATGGAGGTTGGGACACCAAATGAAAAACGCTCTTTTGGATATTTTTCACGGTGACCATTAGCCCTATTTCTGTCTCTATCTTTGTCTCTAGGACCAAGGATAATCATCTCATTGGCTACGACTTCTGTACGAAAATGACGCTGTCCGCCATCATCCTCCCAGCTACGTGTTTGTAATCGTCCCTCTACATAAACCTGTTGGCTCTTATATAGTTTTTGATTGCAAATTTCGGCTAAGTTTCCCCACGCAATTACATTGAACCACTCTGTTTCTTCACGACGTTGTCCGTCGGGAGCAGTCCAAGAACGACTGGACGCTAAGCTAAACGATGTTACAGGCTTGCCAGAAGGCGTATAACGCATTTCTGGGTCACGTCCAATATTACCAATAACCATTACCTTATTCAATCCTCTTGTCATTTTACGCTACCCTTTTCCTAAACTACAATTTTTTTATTCGCTTCGTAACGCATAATTCATCGTGTCTATACACTTTAACGGATTATCCCCTACGCTTAACGACGCTTATGATTATCACTCATCTTTTTTGAACATTAAGTATCGTATGATATCCTCCGTCAGTTTAAGATTCCATTCAATATCTTTTACCGATGAGGGAGGTAAATTCACTTCAAACAACACATAAGTCCCTTCGCGATAGTTTTTGATGGGGTAAGCTAATCGTCGCCGTCCCCATACATTTGTGGTGGTGATTTCACCACTGGCATTGTTAATAAACCCTGAAACTTTTTCAATAATGTTTGTAATGCCATCATCGTCAATATTTGGCTTAACAATGAAGGCTAGTTCGTACATTCGCATATTTTTAATTTCCCTTCCTATGGATTATAGCCCCCAATCAGTTGTCGGGGGCAGAAAGTATTTATTCAACAAGTCGAGTAATATATCATAAGAATTACATTTGAGCAAAACTAACAGACAGTTCTCTCCCTTTCCTTAGATCGAACTATATAAAAAATAGTAGCTTGCTGTAATAAGGATTTTATGATATTTTTGTAGTTATGTCAACTAAAAAACTTAGCTTCACCCTTATTTTTTTAATCCACCTTCTTAATTTTGCTTCGTATAGCTTCGCTCAAGAACCACAAGAAATCCGTCGTTATGGTCTGGTTGATGCTTACGTTAACCCTGCTGAAGCGACCACCGTTGGGGCAACATGGAGCCGAATTCAGCTACGATGGGATGTGGTTCAAGCTGGCGGCGCGAGTGATTGGAAACCGGCCAATCTGCCTGACCCCTTGCTTGATAATGAACTCGCCACAGGTCGAGAGGTGGTCGCAGTGCTAATTGGCACGCCATCTTGGGCCACCGAATCCGGAAGTTCAACCGCGATGCCTCCAACAGAATTATGGGCCGAGTTTGTATTTAAAATTGCCAATCAGTACAAAGGTCGTGTTAATCGTTGGATTATTTGGAATCAACCGGATGTGACTGACCCCACATCGCCCAATTATACATGGGATGGCACGCCCGAAAATTATTACATTCTTTTAAAAGAAGCATATCTTAAAATTAAAGCCGTTGACCCGACCATGCAAGTTCATTTGGCCGGGTTGACCGCTAGACCGAATCAAAAATCCACCGAATTTTTAGAACAATTGCTTGATTTAATCATCGCAGACCCAGACGCGGTCAACCAAAACTATTTTTTTGATGTGGTCAGCTACCATGTCTATTACGACCCGTACCAGATGACGACTCTATTGCCAGAGGTCAAGAATTTGCTGGCAAAATACGGGTTACAAGATAAGCCGATTTGGATCAACGAAACCAACGCGCCCCCCTCCAACGACTCGCTTGAGCCACTGAATACCCCGCCCGTTTTTAATATAACTCTAGCCGAACAAAGCGCGTACATCATCCAAAGCCATGCCCTCGCCTTGGCCGCAGGAGCGGACAGAATCGCAGTCAACAAACTCCGTAACGAAACCTCCGCCCCGATTCCTTATGGCCTATTACGGGCTGACAACTCTCATCGGCCTGCGTTTAAGGCGTTGCAACTGGTTACTACACATTTTCAGGATATTCAAGATGCCACTTGGCAAAAAATTGACCCTCAAGGCATTTATCTGGTAACGCTTAATCAAGGTGAACAAACCACCACCATTTTATGGAATAGCACCCGCGAAACGACTGACTTCACCCTAAACAGCATTTCGCCTCAGGCAATATTGATTGATGAACAAGGCAACCAGCAATCAATCGCCGCCTCGTCGGGAAGTCATACGGTATCGCTACCCGGCGCGATTTGTAGTCATGGTGATTATTGTTTTATCGGTGGCGCGCCCCGAATCTTGATTGAGGCAGGCAACGTCAGCTTACGAACCGATATTCAACCCGCAATCGTAACTCAGCCCGAATCGTCCACTAATAGTGAAACCCCTAGTAGGGCCGCCACCCCAACCATCATCCCGACCAATATCCCTCCGGCCTTACCCCCGACTGCAACCCCTGCATCCATGCCAACTGTGACTGAGGTTATTTTAGATACTCCCACGCCAACTGTCCGACCAACCACCATCACCGTGACCCCAAATATTGTCTTGCCAGACCCATATTCTGGGCCAGAAGAGACACCTCCCGACGCGATAGATGTTCCGGTTGGTACGCCCACCCCAATTCCACAGGTCACAATATTCACGATACTTACCCCCGACAGGCTGTTATGGCTATTTTTGATTGGATTGCTCGTATTTACGATTAGTTATGGCATCCAAGTTGTTATATGGTATCGCTTTCGAGGTTGAGAAGGGGGTTCCAGAATTTAAAACTTCCCAAGAAATCGAGTAGCCTGCATCTTGCTACCGACAAAGTGGTTTAGGGAAGGCTAAAACAGGAAACTTTGTGCTAATTAGTTCAGGCTAAATTTTCTGTCGGGTACTAACACAACCGATTGTAATGATAATGCTCATGCCATGTTAAGTTTGTCAACTTTGTCCTCTATGGTGTAGAATAAGCGTTACTATGACCCATATTACAATTATTGGTGGTGGCATAGCCGGACTAGCCACCGCATTTTATTTACAGAAAAAAGCTAATGACACAGGCCGCCCCATCAGCTATACCTTGGTAGAACAGAGTGGATGCTTAGGGGGCAAAATTATTACCGAAACGGTTGATAATTTTACTATCGAAGGTGGCCCCGATTCCTTTATTACCCAAAAACCGTGGGGCCTGCGACTCTGCCGAGATTTGGGGATGACAGACCGCCTCTTATCGACCAACGATACCCAACGGAATGTATATGTTCTCCGTTCTGGGCGTTTAGTCCCTTTTCCGGCTGGATACAGGTTGGCGATTCCAACTCAGTTCCTACCGTTTGCCCTCTCTCCCTTGATTTCGCCACTTGGTAAAATTCGGATGGGGCTAGACCTGTTCATCCCTCCTCGGATGGATAAAACAGACGAGAGTTTGGCCGATTTTATGCGCCGTCGGTTAGGTCAAGAGGCACTTGATATGATTGGCGAGCCACTCATGGCCGGCATCTACACCGCCGACCCAGAGCGACTGAGCATCCAAAGCACCTTCCCCATGTTTGTCGGTTTGGAGCAGAAACATGGCAGTCTGATTAAGGCCATGCAGGTTGCCAAATGGAACATGTATCGCAAAAAACAACAGGTTAATGGTTCTACCCCTCAATCGCCCCAAAACGGAAAATTGACCCGAAAATTCTCTATTTTCGCCAGTTTTCAAGGAGGCATGTCCGAACTGGTATCGGCCATAGAAACACAATTAACGGGTGAAATTCAGCTTAATAGCCGAGTGACCACCATCCGCCCCACGAACAGTTCTGAGTCAACGGGCAAGCGACTTGAGGTCGTCTTAACGGGCGATGAATCACGCACGATTCAGACCGATAATGTCGTTTTGGCCGCACCCGCTCGCACGATGTTTCCCGTTATACAATCTACTTTGCCTACGTTAGCCACCGCTCTAAACGACATTCGTTATACCTCAACGGCTACGATTTCATTGGGCTATCGTCGTCAAGATATTATCAGTCAGCATGATTTGAATGGTTTTGGATTTGTGATTCCTAAATCTGAACAGCGGCATATTTTGGCCTGTACATGGTCATCCACCAAATTCCACCATCGAACAGATGATGAGCATGTGTTGTTGCGAACCTTTGTCGGGGGCAATGGACGAGAGCATCTGGTGGGGCTGTCTGATGAGGCTCTGATAACTCTAGCTCGGATGGAACTGTTCATTACTATGGGGATTACGGCCACGCCGGTTATTCAGCGGATATTTCGTTGGAATAATGGCGCGCCGCAGTATGACGTGGGACATCTAAATCGAGTGGCCGACATGGAGCAGATGGCCGCTCAACTGCCGGGGTTGTATCTAACGGGTAGTTCATTTCGAGGCATCGGAATTCCCGATTGTGTCAAAGGCGCGTTCGATACGGTTGAACAAATTTGGCAGGATTTGGCGTAAAATTACTGGATCGCCCGAATCCTACCCTAATGCGTCTTCTGAAAAATCACTTCCCACGAATAATGTCCCCCGCAGTAGTATGATTCATTCTCCCGTTTCCATTGACACTCTAACTCGTTGGAGCAGTATCCGGCCTCAATCATCAACTCGTTGGGAATGGTGGTCATGTAGGAACTAAAGGGAAAACTGACCTCGCTACTGTATGGTTCTCCATTAGCATGCCGTTTAATCATCATCTCCATAGTGTTAGCATAGAGGTCAATCTCCGCTTTGCCCGGCCCTTTAGCTCCACTGACCGTCTCTACGTTGTTCCAACTATCACCCACTACAATGTCATTCAACGGATTGCCTGTTACATCCAAAATTGTGATAAAAATTGTGTGCATCCCTTTGGAACAACCACTGTTCAAGGCCAACGGCCATAAACGCCATGAGGCAATCCGAAAATCAATCGCGGGGACAGGTGTGTCGGTAGGCGTGGGGGTGTAAGGAATCGGCGTTTGAGTCGGTGTCTCTGTTGGCAGAGGTGTTTCGGTGGGTGTGTAAGTTGGAGTCGGCGTTGGCGTGTTGGTTGAGGTAGGAGTATGCGTGGCTGTAGCGGTCTTCGTCGGAGTTTTAGTCGAAGTAGCAGTCTTGGTAGGTGTATGAGTCGCTGTCGGGCTGTTGGTCGGCGTCGCGGTGGGCGTATGAGTCGCCGTAGGGGTGGGCTGGCTGACTAGAGGGATGCCGTTTTGACAGCTAGTGGTTAGGATTATCGTTAGGAGTAAGCAAAAAATACTGTTTTTCATGGTTGGATTTTAAACTGATTAACGCGATTCTTGCTACCCGACAAAGTGGTTTAGGGAAGGAACGGTTCGGGGGATATGACCGCCAATCAAAAAGCTCGCGAATTGTCACTCGCAGGTACTAAGTCCTTCGTTGTGTCTGGCTAAAATAGTATTCAATAATTCAATTGAATAAAAACGCTTATTTTCTAATAAAGTTTCAAAGAGTGGTTTTAGTTTTGTAATTATCTTTTTATCTCTTGCAACTGATAATACTCCAACTGTACCAATGCAGTTTATTCCAAAGTTCTCAGCAATCTTTCGCGCTTTTCTGTCATCAATTAATAGAAAGTCAGCACCTAATTCTTTGTATAAAATTATACATTCTGATTCGCCATAATCCATCGAAAAAGATAAATTGTTGAAACCTTTAATCTGTTGCGTTTTGTCGTTGAAGAATTTATAAATTCTTGGGTAGTGGTCTGTCGTTTTATCTAACGTTATCTCTTTCCAAACAGCGATAGGAATCCTTATGTCATCAAATAATAAATTTAATATATCAAGCTTGTCAATAATTGCTAATGAAAATATCGCTCCCGAATCGGCAATAACTATTCCATTTTTCTTATGATTTAAGCTTTTCGATGTCATCAATCACATCACCTATTGTCAAGTTTGATATTGGAACTTCGTTTTCCGACAAAATTGTTTCAAATTGCAACCGCGACAGCCCTGATAGCTGGGCTGCTTTTCCGATAGTAAGCTTCTCTAACTTATAAAGCTGAATAGCTAAGGCAATCTTAATTTGTTGTTTTAGTTCATTTTCTGTTTCATTCAACGCCAGAAGAATGTCAGCAGGGAAGTCTATAGATATTGTTTGTGTATTCATATTATTACCTATTTATATACAAAATTAAATAAATATTTTATACTGCCCACTATTGTATATGAAAATTTTATATCCCCCAAATTTACCCTCAAACCGCTAGATGATGCGATGCGGCAGACAGATTTATGCTATGCCCGCTTTATGGATGATTGGGTCATTTTAGCACCCCCGCCATAAATTGCGACCAGCCATTAAACTGGTCAACCAAACCTTACAAGAACTACCTTGACAATGTTACATTAGCATTTAAATAGATGATAGATACTATTTTGATAAATGAAGCGATAAAAATACACCTGTAACACCACAAGGGTAGACGTTTGATTTGCTCAGCGTGAGTTGTGCCATGTAACCTTATCAAAATACCTTGATAAGGTTACATGGGCAAGGTTACATTAATGCTAAATTCCCAATTACACACCATTCTAAGACTCGTGGATGTGGAAAACTACTAGGCTAGACCAAAATTTAACGATGTTTTGTTTTACCTAGTAAAATATAGTGAAATCTAACATTGTCAAGTTACATGCGTAGTGATGAACTACTTCAAAATAAGCGGCAAATAGACCCGATAGGCAGGGGTGGCAGAGGGTTGTATTGTTGGCGTTGGGGTGGCAGAGGGTTGCATTGTTGGCGTTGGGGTAACGATGGGCGTGGCCGTTGGCAAGGTCTCCATAATCGTTATATTATCAGAGTTGACTGCAAAAAAGATGTTATTATGACAGGCGACCTTAACCCGCCCAGCAGTGGTGTTGATTGAATTGTCGCTCGGTACGGTAATACTGGTCTGGCCGTTGTTCGGAGCTTCTGTAGTTAGGGTGATAGGAAACGTCCGTCCGCCGTCGGTGGAAAGAAAAACATCAATCTTATTACAATTGATGGGGGGGACATTGGTCTCTGCGACATTCCAAGTGATGGGGACATTGGTCTCGGCGATATTCCAAGTGATGTTTTGCTCAGACTGTTGACTCCAAATCGGAGCCACCTCAGTGATGGTAAAAGACTCGGTCATAGTAATCACATTGAGGGTGACACTATCGAAATTGACTCCGCCCCGATTGTCCCGCACGGTCAGCCGAAAGTTGAGGGTACGCTTGGTAGTCGGTAGCGACTCGCCTTTGGCCGAGTGGGGATTAAAGCGATTGGGAAAGATACGGGTGGGGCTAGTCACTGGTATCATAGATCGGAAAATCGGTCCCCTACCGAGGTCGGTGTTGGGCAAAACCGCCTTATCAGTCCAGGCTGGCCCTAAATCAAACTGCTCCCAACTGTAGGTTAAGGTATCGCCATCGGGGTCACTGCCCGAGCCAGTTAAGACAAACTGGGTATTAGCCGGAATCGTATGGTCGAAACCCGCCGAAACGGTCGGGATTTTATTGTCGGAATCGCTTTTAATGGCGCATGCATCCCCTTCATACGGGTTGTTTAGAAAATCGACCATGTCCTCAAAATTAGCCGTGTGAAAATAGGGGTCGCTATTGGGTTGCAAATCTTGGCTATGAAACTCATCGGTGCAAGTGCCAGTATAACCCATAATCGTTGAGCCACTTGCTGGCTCGTAGGCTTTACTGGCGTTGCGAGTGGTACAGTTTGCTATATTTATCGCGTTATAAATATGCAAACCGCCAAACTGGTGTCCAATTTCGTGCGACACATAATCAACATCAAACGGATCGTTGATGGGTCGCTCCTGCCCTGTTACCCCGCGCGCCTTACTGCCATCTTGACAGACCGACTGTAATGACGCGATTCCACCGCCGCCGGTGCTAAAGACATGCCCAACATCATAGTTACTGGTGCCAATAAGTTCATCGAGTGTTTTCTGATTTTCTGCCATCATCGAGTAGCCGTCATCGTTTGTATATGGGTCACTCTCCGAATCGGTATAGACAATTAGGTCATTATTTACCACTAATTGAAAATCAACCGCCAGCTCGCGGTTATAGATGCCGGTGACGCGGTTGATGGTGGTGACAATGGCACTCATGCCTTCGGCCACCGTGTCACCATGAAACTGCGTATACTCGCCCGTCGCGGCGACGGCCAAGCGATAGGTGCGCCATACCGTTCCGTTTGAGGTGGCTCGGCTGGCTCCACGGGAAACCCGAGGGGTATCGACCACCGGCGCGAACTGTCGAAACGAGGCGTTGATCGAACGATAATCATGCTGATAGTAGCTGATATAATGCTCGATGTCACCCTGCTGATAAGGGTCGATATAAACAGTGCCATGACTGGATAAAATAAAGCCATGAAATCCTGCTGGAGTCACATCAAGCCGGATGGTGGCGGTCGGATCTGATACGCCCCAGCCATGATAGGTTTTTATGTCGGGAAACCGCTCGGCTAAGGCAGGAGCCATTAACGGCACGGCTTCCACGTGGAACAATCCCATCGTGCCATCGGGTAGAGGCAAGGTCAGCATGGGAGCCGATTGACGAGCGACAGTCCCTTTTTGGGGTGCGTTATCTAACAATTCTATCAGGCTGACCCTATCAACCCGTACCAGCCGATACTGCTCAGGAATAATCAGCCGATTTTGGCCGATACGGGCGACTGTGGTTTCAATCACATCCATCCATAAGGATGGAGATTGCATGGAGCGCATGGCCTGAATCGGTTGGGGTAGCAGTTCTACGAGCAAAATTAGGGTGAGCATGGTTAACAGTAGTTCGATGAAATATTTTTGTGGGTAAGTTGGTTTATTCATGGGTTCTCTTGTTTCATTGTCAGAGTTTTTGGGAACGTATTCTTGGTATAGCCGTACTTGTTACCCGACAGACTTGTTTAGGAAAGGCTAAAAACGGTAACACAGAGATGCACAGAGATGCACAGAGATGCACAGAGATACACAGAGGAAAAATAAATCTCTTTTTTAAAAAACTCTGTGAAACTCTGTGTTCCTCTGTGAATCTCTGTGTTAATTAGTCTAGGCTAAGAATTTTTGTCGGGTAGTAAGTAGCCGTATCAAAAACGTACCTTAACTGACTTAACATGTGGATATATTGTAACTAAATTTATTTTTGGATAGTGGTACAAAAGTAGTGATAAGGAGTCCAAAGCTTGCTTTGTTGGAAGCGGTTTATTACGGGCGCAGGGCTTAGTACCCGACAGAAAATTTAGTCTGAACTAATTAACACAGAGTTTCACAGAGGAAAGAATAACTCGCTTTTTCTCTGTGAAACTCTGTGTCCCTCTGTGTCCTCTGTGTTACTGTTTTGACTTCTCGAAACCAGTTTGCCGGGTTTATTACTATCAGTGCAGGACTCCCCAGAAAATTAAAATCTAATTTTATTTGCTCGATATTTTAAAGGCTAAGAAAATGCTCAAATCATCTAACATGCCCTCAACTTTACCCGAATTAGCAACCTATTACAAAAACCTAACAATAAAATTAAGCCAGCAAAACGATTTGCTACCCGAAGACCTGCTCGATTGCCTCCTGACCCGCGATAAAATTGCTATTTTAACCGACACCTCCCAACAAACCGAGAGCGAGACAATTCGCCAGATTGCCGAGAGCGACAAACTGCTCAAAACTTTGGCTAAACCAATGGATGAGTTGGATGAGTTGAACGATTGGCAAGTCAGTTTGGGACGCTCGACGGAGGCATGGTGGTGGTACATCTCACCGCCACCGCCACCTGTTCAACTCAATGTTTTTCAGCGATACGATTGGGTGACGACCAGTGGCAACGTGATTGTCATGACCCTGATTATTGCCCTCCTACTCGATATCGCGCCTCGATTTTGGCAAGGGGGGGCGGACACATCCGGCACCTTAGCCATCGTCATGCAAACCGTGTTGACCATGATTACTGCTGGTGGAATTTTGACAAAAACTGGGGCTGAGGTGTTAGAACGAGTCTTCACCCATATTAGCCTACCTCGTTATATGTGGCAAGGAGTGCGGCTGGGACTGGGTGTGTTAATGTTGATGTTATTACTCGGCTTCCGAGTGTTCGGTTTGCCTCAATTGGCCGTTTTCTACTATGATTCTGGATTTTCCTATCAGTATCCCAATGAGCCGAATCCGAGTAACCTCATGCTGGCCGAGCAGCATTATCGGCGTACCTTAGCTCTCAACACCAACAGCAACTCCGTCTTGGTCAGCAAAACTAACTACCATTTAGGTCATATGTACGAGACCTTGCAAGATTTTTCCAAAGCCCGCACCGCCTATCGGTTGGCAGTTTTGGGCAACTATCCCCCTGCCTATAACAATTTAGCCCATTTAGAGATAGAGCAGAAGAAATATAAATCCGCCGTCAACCTGCTGTTTCATGGCATGGAGAAAGCTAGAGCCAATTCCAAACGATTCGAGGATGAGGTAAATCCAACCGATTTATTGCATAAGATGCACAAAAATCTAGGCCGAGCCAGATTCCTCCAAAAACGATATAATCAAGCTGTGGCTGAGTTGCAGGCAGCGATTGATTTGAAGCCAAAAGATGCCTCAGCCTACTGCATGTTGGCTCAGGTGATGGAGGAGCAAGAGAAAGAGGCCGAAGAGACGATGAACATGGAGACGTGGCAACAGTGGGAATTTTGTCGGCAGTATGTCACACCGGATAGCGACCCCAATGCCGACGACTGGATTTACGAGGCTCAGCAACGCTCTGCACCTCCCCTGACCAGTACTGCCGTCATCACTATCGGTGGGGCGGCTATTACCACGACCATGACGCTGACCAGTACTGACTCGATTAGTGACCTGACGATTGTACCCGATGATTACCTTGGCCTCAATTTGCTTTTGGTGGCTGAGGGGGAGGTATTGCTGAAACGGCAGGGCTGGCCCGATTATTATCCGGTTTCGATTGGCTCCGTACTCCATCTTGGCGACCAACTGAAACTGGCTGATACGGCCCAAGCGATTGTGTTGTGCGACAATCTAAAGTCATGGCCAATTCCGCCGAGTACGGTTTCGGGCTTGGCCAACGGATGCGAATTGAGTGATGTCCCGTTGCTGAAAACTCCTCAAATCAGCCGAGCCACATATTTTGAGAGCGATGCCAATCAACCCTATATCATCACCCCTCGGGCCACCCAGATGTTGACCAACACTCCATATCTACGTTGGAATCCGCTCTCGGATACGATTCGTTACACCGTCACCCTCATTGCTGATGACGAGGAGATATGGCGAGATGTGTTCACACAACCCGAAGCGCGGTATGCTGGCTCAGACCCCTTAACGCCGGACGAGACTTACATGGTACAAGTGGAAACGGATCATGGCTTAACCAGTACGACTAAATATGTGTTTCAACAGGTTGATGAGAAGACGGCCAAGCAAATTGAGCAACAACTTACCAGCCTCGCCGTTTCTGACGAGGTGAAACCGTTAGCCACAGCCTATATCTATCGTTCTCATGGCCTGTTTGCCGAGGCAATAGAGGTTCTGCGTCCAATTGCTACTTCTAATGAATACCCCTTGCTTCATCTTCTGCTGGCCGATTTGTATCATCAAGTCGGTTTGTTTGATTTGGCCGCCGACGCATACCAAACCACCCTCAAATTTGCCGAAACGCATGACGATGTCGAGGGTCAAGCCTTAGCCCACCTCGGCTTGGCCGCGCTCTATCAACAGAACAACCGTAACTATCAAGCGATTGACCACTTAAATCAGGCCAAGCGCATCTATCAAACTTTGGGTGATGAGCGTAAACTACAACAAATTGAACTGGAGCTAGAGCAGTTAAGGTGAGACGTGAGGCATTATGCTGGCTTGGCGATATCAACTAATATACCCATAATGGTTTTAATTTGGTTGATATGATACTCATCCAGGTCGATATACACCTCGTTATCGGTTAATTTGAGAAATTTCCACAGATTCCCCGTCGTCACAATGCCATACACCGAATCAATTGGCTGTTTTTCCCGCTGATTAAAGATTTGAGTCGCCAACATTTCGGCAATACATTGGCCTAACCCCTTGGGAATCTTCTCCAGTTTGGCCTCGACCATCACAATGACTGGGGCAGTCAGTTCGTATATATTTTCGGCTTGACTAATGATAAAATCGCATACCCCATTCAGGCCGCGTTTGGTATCGACATTAAACTCAATGCCGGAAAAAAAACTGATTTGATGCTTTTGTATCTTTCGTAACTCGACTAAAACGGGCGTAATAATCAGCTCTGAGCGGGCTTTTTCGGTATCTATGGCTAGAGCCAAGGGTAAATTTTCGGCCAATGTTTCGCAAAGTAAGCCACTTATCAGGCATGGTGTTATATTTGAGAAAAGATGCACCTCTTGGTTGATATTGATGTTAAATTCCTGCTTTAATTTGTTAAGCGTAAAATCGCTGTAAGCCATTCCATTATCGACCTCCATAAGTATTATTGGAAGCGTAGCACAGTTGAGGGGTATCGTCAAAATGGTGGAGGCAGAAGAAATCTGATATGAGAGTCAGCAAAGTTGCAGTTGTTTTCATTATCGAACTTGCTACCCGACACAGAGGGCACAGAGGAAAAATAATTCGCTTTTCTCTGTGAAACTCTGTGAAACTCTGTGAAACTCTGTGAAACTCTGTGCTAATTAGTTCAGGCTAACTTTTCTGTCGGATATTGAGGGCTACTTTACTTTACTTTTTCAGTTTGACAAACCTGTCAGGTTTGGTGGGCCAAGACTTTCTAGATGAAAACAATTCGTTACCTATTTATAACTTTAATCACCGTAATTGGCGGTTTGGTGATGTTGCACCTGATATTGCGCCCCAAGCAGACTCGCCCAATCATGATTGGGCACCGAGGCGCGGCTGGTTTAGCCCCCGAAAACAGTCTGAGCGCAATCAGAGCCGGGATTGAATATTGCGCCCGTTTTATTGAAATTGATATTCAGCAAAGTTCCGATGGTCAGATTGTGGTCATGCATGATATTCTGGTAAACCGCACCAGCAACGGCACGGGGGCTATCGTCTCTCTGCCTT
>JAUCGB010000004.1 GCA_030377895.1 Anaerolineales bacterium HSG24 | reverse complement strand
TTAGCATCGTTGATTTGGATACTGCCTGTTTGCAGAAGTTTGAAATTTTGCTCAAACTGTTGCAAACGTTCAAATTCTGCTTTTGGTATTGAGATATGCTCATTCATTATTATTACTCCTTTGATATTGATATCTTATTGTGTTGCCATCATGACTGTCAACTTAAAAAGTTCGTAGTAGGCACTTTAGTGCCTCAGAGGGTGATAAATCGCCGGTAGTCCTGCACATGTAGTGATCACCTACCCGCAAGTTCCAAACTTGCGGGTAGGTAACGTGCCTTTGAGGGCGATAAATCGCCTACACCTATGGTAATGCTATATGCGGTCATTATTACGAGCAATCGTGAAACCTAAACGGTCTAAGGCCACCAGCAAGCCGGTTTGCAAATCGCGCAACGTTTCCACGTTACTCCAGTCGATGCCCAAGTCAATAATCGTCTCAGCCACCGCGTCGGAGATACCAGTGATGATTGTGCGCGTACCCTTGAGCCGAGCCGCTTGGATCGTTTTATCCAAATGATTCGCCACGCCCGTATCGATCACTGATACGCCGGTAATATCTAATATGACAATTTTGGCGCGATACTGTGTGATACCAGCTAACATGGTTCGCATGATGTCTTTAGCTCGCATTGAATCGATGCTCCCAATAAGGGGCATGACGATGATCTGATCCATAATCGGAATAATCGGCACCGAGAGTTCTTGGATAGCATGCTGTTGAGCTTTGATGATATCTTGTTGTAAAGCCTGTTGCTCTTTTTCCATCTGCTTGCGATTCATAATATCCCGTACTGTTGCCAAAACTACTTCTTGGCCAATCAACCGTGTCCGCTTCAAATGAACCTCAACATCAAATAAAGAACCATCATGCGGCCGGCGCGCAATCCACTCAAAGAAATGTGGTTGACCGGCTAAGACTTTCTCCCACGTCTCCGGTAGCTTGTCTAAAGGATTCTCCGAGCTGGAATAATCCTCCGGAATGGAATAATTGGGGACTTCCTCCCGCGAGATTTGATACATTTCTAACATCTTATCATTAACATCAAGGATGTTGCCCTCTAAATCATGAATGAAAATAGCATCATAGGCACTATTATAGATCGTTCGTAGATAATTCTCAGAGCGTTCCTTTTCTTCATGTAGCTTATCCTGAATCTTTTTCGTATCAGTTATATCGTGATGTTGCAGAACAATTTGTTGAATGGTTCCCTGTTCATCTTTGATAGGAAAGATATAAGCACCTATCCAGCGGCTTTTGCCTTCACCAAAAGTTTCTTGGGCGTGATATTCGACAGATGGGATTTCCTGTGCTTTTCCAGAAAAACCTTCTTGAATGTATAGAAGTGTCCCGCTTTGGGCCAATTGCTCATCTTCTAAAATATTATAGCCTTGCATAGAGTCCAGAGAAATGTTCCATAATTCTTGAAATGCCTTATTGACCTTTAATGTAACTCCATCCGGGCTAAGAATCTGCGTACTCAAGGGTGATTGTTCAAATAATGCCTGAAATAACTGTAATTCTTTTTCTTTGTTTTTTAACATAGTTTTAATAACCTCGGTGATTAATTAACGTATGAGTAGATACTTTTTTAGGAATGAGCATTAATTGGTAATGGTGCAGAAGTAGTGATCCGGATCCGTTAGCTACCCGCAAGTTCTAAACTTGCGGGTAGCTAATGCAGGACTACCGATAATTCGCCTTCGACAAGCTCAGGCTACGTCTTGCCGCCTGAACTTGTCGAAGGTGATGCCAAACGCGCAACTTATTTAATCCCGTTCCTTAGTTTATCCTCTTAGTTTCATCCCCAAACTTTGCAAGGCCACCATCAAACCTGTTTGCAAATCACGCACAGTTTCGATATTGCTCCAATCAATGCCCAAATCAATAATCGTCTCGGCTACTGCATCTGAGATACCGGTCACAATTGTGCGCGCCCCTTTGAGCCGAGCGGCCTGAATTATCTTGTCCAGATAGGCCGCCACGCCAGTATCTACAATCGCCACACCGGTAATATCCAGAATGACAACTTTGGCCCGGTGTTCGGTGATGCCGGCCAACAATGTCCGCATGATGTCACTGGCTCGCATGGAATCTATACTGCCAATTAACGGTATAACGATGATTCTATCCATGACCGGGATAATCGGCACAGACAGTTCTTGGATGGCATGTTGTTGGGCTTCAATAACCTCTTGTTGCAATCGTTTTTGTTCTATTTCGGCCTGTTTCCGCTCCTCTACTTCTTCGGCCAACATCTCGGCTTGTTGTTTAAGATGAGTATTTTTTTCAGCCAATGACTCTCTGGTAAATTTGGTATTAAGGATAATCTCATTAAGCATTTGCTCTAACAACCCTATTTCGTCATTACTGGTAACCTCAAACTTTACATTAACGTCACCACCCGCAACATCCGCCATTCGTTGCAAAATTCTGTTTAAACGACTACGGATACGCTCAGAAAGATTATAATCTGGCATTGTTTGGAGTTGCTCTTGAAACGCGCTAAAGGGTTGATGTTGCATGTAAAAGAAGGGATTCTGACCTGTAAAGGGGGCGATACCGGCTAACTGAGCGTTCATTTCGGATTTAAAACCCAATGTTTCGGCGAGTTCGCGAGTATGAGAACTGTCAAACACACTTTCAAGAACTTCTCGGTAGTCAACCCGTTGAGCAAGTTGCCCCCAGCGCTGCATTTGCGAAACCATCCAACCACCATACTCTTCCCAAGGATGGGGAATGAAATCGATTCGGTCTGGAACAGTATAAAAATTGCCTTTACCATCAGGGTATTCACCTGTTAGCGTTTGCACAACAGGTGTCGGGTCTGCCTGATTAAGGTAGGGTGATTCAGATATTTCATGGGCTACAGCTATTTTTTCATCCACCTTGGCATAATGGAGTGATAGCTCTGCCTGTAGCACACTTTTTAACATGGCTTGGTAAGTATTAGGATATTTTTCCATAAACTCCCGACTGGTGGCAAACCCACAACATGGATGCCCCGGCCAAATATCTTTGGAAAGAATGTAGATAAAACCGAGGTTGCGATGTACTGCAATTTGATTAAACGGCTCCGGTGCAAAATAACCGTCTAACTGACCTTGTTCCATATAATACGGCATTTGTGGTGGTGCAACCTCAATAATCGTCACATCTTTAAGAGGGTTGACTCCGTTCTCTGCTAAAAAATAACATAACAGATAGTAGTGCATCGAAAAACGGTATGGCACTCCAAAAGTGAAGCCACGCATATCAAGACAGTTCGTGATACCTTGATGTTTATTGGCTAACGTTAACGCTTGCCCGTTTACATTTTGTACCGCGGCCAATTTTATGTCGGCCTTTTTACCATCAATCCCAAGGCTACAGGCCAAGGGCATTGGAGCTAACATGTGTACTGCATCAGCTTTGCCATACGCAATCAGTTCTTTAATGCCGCTCCACCCCGGAGCAGGTTTCAGATTTACAGTCAAGTTGTTTTTAGCAAAAAACCCGTGACTATGAGCGTAAATCAAAGGTGCAGAACACAAAATAGGAATAAAGCATATTTCTAACTCGTTTTTCTCTAGTTTAATCATTTTGTTGTCCTTTTGTTGTTGAATAGATAGTTCTCACTATAAGTGATTTTTTGGTGACATGAAGGGGAAAATTTACGTTATTTGAACTGTGTACAAAACCAAATTATAAATGGTAAATGGTGAATTATAAATGGTAAATGAGCACACGCACCACGCACCAGAATATCCGTTACAGTGTTATCTGCCAAAATTCGGTAGATAGTGGTCAGCTACCCGCAAGTTTAGAACTTGCGGGTAGCTAACGGATCAATTCGCGGGCTTTTTGATTGGCGGTCATATCCCCCCGAACCGTCTACCTTTGGATGATGACTGTAAACAGATTTCCCTCACGGTCATCAATAAACTCAATTTGAGGGTAAGCTCTTAATGCTCGCAAAATACCATTACCTAGCCCTCGATAAGGCAACAATCGCGTGGCAAAAGAGGTTAGCACCGGATTACGGATATTGGAGTTGCCATTTTTTATATGTTCAACCGTTAAGTTATTGGGCAAATGACCGGGGCTGATTATCTCTATTCGGTTATCAAAGATAAAAAGGCGAATCGGGGCCAAGATGAAATAGTCACGGTGTAGCAAGGCGTTAGTCAGCAACTCTTCTAAGGCAATCTTGGGAATCTCCAATTGACCTAACGAATTAACGTTTTGATTGTTCTGGACTTTACGCAGATTTCTCGTCAAAAAATACAATGCTCCCTTAAATACGGTTTCCAACCGACCCGATATATCCTCACTATCCCGATATTCAGACACATGAATATCATTGCCCGGATAAGAGACTGCTTTAACCAAGAAGGCCGGTAAACGATAGTTCTGATTTTTAGCAAATAATAAGGCTCCGGCCAGATTAAAAACACCATCTCGCATAAGATTCATATTTTCAAGTAGCATTTCTATATCGAGACCTTGGCGATTGAGATCATCATCATACTGTTTTTTGAAATATTGTTCAAAATAACCTTGGTCTAAGTCAGCAATTGTCAATCCCCGAACTGGGACTTCATCAGCATACACCAACCCCGCCGATTGATACATCCGTTGGATTTCTTCACGCGCGGTCACTTTTCGTTTATCAGCTCCGCTTTTTACCCAAATTGCCCCATTATTATCCATGTAGGGTTTGCTAATGCCTGATGAGATCGTTATCACCATCACCAAACCATCGGCTAGAGCAATATTTTCAGTTTGCGGATTGATCGGTGGGCGTACCGATTGACTAGCCGCGTTTGCGACAAGTTGATTAAGCCGTCCCATGTCTTGGCTTGACAAACCAGCAATTTGACCGTTATCGTTAACTCCCACCAATATTTGACCACCATGTGAATTGCTAAAGGCCACCATCTCAGACGCTAAGGAATTTACATTGGTTACATTCGCTTTAAATTGGTGTTTGCTATCTTCAGATCGACTAATTATCGCCAAAAGTTCATCAACATTCATAACCTTACCTCTCTAACCTCATCCCCAAACTATGCAAAGCCACCATCAAGCCGGTTTGCAAGTCCCGCAATGTTTCCACGTTACTCCAATCAATGCCCAAGTCGATAATCGTCTCGGCCACCGCGTCGGAAATACCAGTAATAATCGTGCGCGCCCCTTTGAGCCGAGCGGCCTGAATCGTCTTATCCAGATGTGCTGCCACGCCAGTATCCACAATCGGCACACCGGTTATATCCAATATGACGACTTTGGCCCGATATTCACTAATTCCGGCCAACAATGTCCGCATGAGGTCACTGGCTCGCATGGAATCGATACTACCAATGAGGGGCATAATGATGATCTGATCCATGACTGGAATAATCGGTATCGATAGTTCTTGAATGGCATGTTGTTGGGCTTTGATGATCTCTTGTTGCAATTGTTCCTGTTCAGTTTCCGCATTTTTGCGGTCGGTAATATCAGTAAAAATGGTCGCAAATTGACCTTCTTTAGGACAAAAAGCAAACACCTCAAAATGTTTATCTAGAGCTTCAGCATAGTTCTCAAACTGAATCGGTTCACCGGTCAAAGCCACTTTACCATAAATATCAATCCAATACTGTTCCGTCCCCGGTAATGCTTCTAACACCCGTTTGCCAATCACCATTTCTGGCGTTATACCTGTCATTGTTTGGAATGTGGGATTGATTTCTATAAACCGATAATCACATGGTTTGCCGTCCTCATCTACAATAATCTCATGGAGGGCAAAGCCGTTGAGCATCTTATCGAACAACATGCGGTACTTCTCCTCACGTTCCCGCAACGCCTCCCCCGCCTGCTTTTGCTCGGTGATGTTGACGAAATTAACGATGATCTTCTCGATTTCCCCATCGTGTGATAACAGTGGCGTTGCATTCACAAGCACCCAGGTTATATCTTCTTTGTCAGGACGAACAACACCTAAAACATAGTTTTTTAATGTATTCTTAGTTGAGAGTACTATACTTATCGGATAGTCCTCTATTTTCATTGTAGACAAATCTTCATAGACAAATCTCCAAGTCGGATCGATTGCCTCTTTGCCCAACATTTGTTCTGCGGTTAAGCCAAGTATATTGGAGGCTTCCGGGTTGCTAAACAAAATATGTGTGTCAGCGGCATGCACTACCACGCCAACAACGAGTCCCTCAATTGTTGACTGGTATTCTCTTGTACTGCCTTGTAAATCTTCCTTGATTCGCTTTTCACGAGTCAAATCTAACACAATACCTTGTAATCCGGTTATATTTCCTTGTTCATCAAACTCAGATTCTCCTTGCGTCTGAAGATGCCGAATAGAACCATCCGACAAAATAATCCGATAGTCAAGCTGAAATTTTTCACTGCCGGTTTCAATGGCTTGAGCAATTGCTGTATTATAAATTTCTCTGTCATCAGGATGAATAATTTCAGCTAATGTTTCATAATCCGGTTCACCCAAGGCCGGGTCACGGTCAAACAGCCGGAAAATGCCATTTGTCCAGGTTATCTTCTGGCTGGCTAGGTCAAAACTCCACCAGCCCATCTGAGCTAACTCTTCGGAACGTTTGAAGAGAAAAGCCTGTTTCTGTAATTTTTCTTCTAATTCAGTAATTTTTTGATTTGTATTCATTAGTTTAATCCTTGGTAATCCTGCATAGCTACCCGCAAGTTTAGAACTTGCGGGTAGCTAACGGATCCGTATCACTACTTCTGCACCACTACCTAATCCAGTAGTCATTTTATTTCATCAATTTAATGTCCAAACTTTCCAAAGCCACCATCAAGCCGGTTTGCAAATCGCGCAACGTTTCCACGTTACTCCAATCAATGCCCAAGTCGATAATCGTCTCGGCCACCGCGTCAGAAATCCCGGTAATAATCGTGCGCGCTCCTTTCAACCGAGCTGCCTGAACCGACTTATCCAGATGTGCTGCCACGCCGGTATCCACAATCGGTACACCGGTAATATCCATAATAACAATTTTTGCTCGATGTTCTGTAATTCCGACCAACAATGTCCGCATGATGTCACTGGCTCGCATGGAATCGATACTACCAATGAGGGGCATAACGATGATCTGATCCATGACTGGAATAATCGGTACCGATAGTTCTTGGATGGCACGTTGTTGAGCTTCGATAACCTCTTGTTGCAGGCGTTCTTTCTCAACTTCGGCTTCTTTCTGTTCCGTTATATCAGTTCCAAAAATAACAACGGCGATTGGATTACCTTCACTATTCTTAACTGTATCCCCCCGTATAAAAGCAGGAAATACTCGGCCATCTTTGGCCCGAATATCAAACTCACCATTCCAAGCCCCACTTTCAGCGATAGCTTTCGTAACTTTCACCCCATCCTCACGATTTTGATAGAGCGATATTGTTTCCTCGCTGCTGTTAATCTCATCGACTGTATAACCAGCCAACTCTATATATGCTTGATTGTGGTAAATAGACGACCCATCAAAATTCAAAATCCGCACCGCATCACTGGCACCGTCAATAGCCTGCCGGAATAAGCTCAAGTCCTTCTCTGTCTGCTTGCGCTCGGTGATGTCGTAGTTGATGCCGATCATGCGTTCGGGTTCGTCCTTTTGGTCACGAGTCACGACCGCGTATCCCTTGATGTTACGCACCTCGCCGTTGGGGCGGACGGCCCGAAATTCGATGTCAAGCTCCTTTCTCTCTTCAATAGCGAGCTTGACAGCTCTGGTGACATACTCGACATCGTCGGGATGCATGCCCGCTTGCCACGTCTCAAAAGTGCCACCAAAATCGGCCTTGTCCACGCCGTAGAGTCGGTACATCCAGTCGTCCCATATCAGGACATTGTGCTTCAGATCCCAATCCCATACACCGAAACCAGCCGCATCGGCGGCCAGCGACATGCGTCGGTTCGCCTCGCTCAGACTCTCCCGCGTCGCTTCGGCATCCTCCATCAAGGAGACCGCCGCCCGTCGCCGCTCCTGTTGCCACTGGGTTGCCTCCATTGCGTTCAATGCCCGCTGACGCTCTATCCCCATGGATGCCGCCATCGTCGCGGTGCTGGTGAGAAAGTCCAGCATGAAGGGGAGCTTATCTTCCGAAATCCGGGGAACTTGATTCAGGGCGATGATATAGTCATCCTCATCAAATCCGAATTGGCGTGCCTGCTGACGGAACATCGCCTCATCGGGTTCTGAGAGGAGAAATTGGCCTACGAAGGCATTGGCTAGATGACGGCCACCGACAATGATTGGCGAGGCGGCATCGGTCAGTCCATTCTTACACAGGTAGACGGCATGAGTCTTCCCCTCTTGCAACTGATTGGCCAGTTCTATATCGCTTTCGATGCACCGCTGGCACGTTATCTTGTTCACGCGATGAAAGTCTGTACATATCCGCTTCCAGTTGACACCCACCAGCACATTTCCTTTCAGGTCAATAATTGCTGAGGCAATTCCCGTGGATAAGCAGAACGCCGACAATGAGGTTTCCAGCGATTTCAGGTCAACGAGTTCGACCAGAGACGCGCCCTCGCCGCCTGAGAGTTCCGCGGCTTTGGTGGCCCCATCATCGACCATATCCTCGGATTTAGCGTAGGCTGGATCTCTGCCCAGCTCCTTCAATAGTATATTCACCTCTTGTTTGACCTGCACAATACGGTCTTCGCGCCCAATCATGGCACGGTTCAACGCCACGAGTTGTTCTTCCGCCTGCTTGCGTTCGGTAATATCGACGGAAATACCAACCAAAGCCACTGGCTCATCCTTGTCATCAAGCACCACCGAAGTTCTCAAACGTTCAATCCGCTCTGTACCATCTTTACGAATCACTCTGTATTCACCTTCATGAGAACCATTCTCCATCGTTGGTTTGATGATTTTTTCCAGTAAAACGGGAATATCTTCCTCTTTGTAAATGATGGTAATGTTCTTCCCGATGGCTTCTTCTGCTGACCAACCGAAAAAGTCCTCTGCGGCTGGATTCCACGAAAGAATTGTACCTTCAAGGTCAGTGGACACGATTGCATCGTCTACACTGTTAAGTATCTGGTCAAATTCAGTCGTGCGCTCTTTGACCATTTTTTCCATGTTGGCTAGTTTTGCTTCTAATTCTGCAACACGATTTTTTAACGCTTCATTTGTTATCATTTTTTACTCCATCTTAGCTTAGGAATGGGTATTAATTAACTTAGTCATACTGGTAGTCTGCCTTCGACAAGCTCAGGCGGACGTAGCCTGAGCTTGTCGAAGGCCAAACGCGCAGCTTATTTAATCCCGTTCCTAAAGCATAAGTTATATTTTTCATCTTATGATTTCCCTAATTTTATTCCCAAACTTTGTAGTGCCACCGAAGCCTGTCCGGCTATCAACTCAACATGCGACAGATAATATCGTAGCACAGTCTTTAGACTGTGTACGGCACAGGCTGAAGCATGTGCTACATGTCTCGGCTTACGTTGATATAGATGTTCAGATAAACATTTTCAGCCGTTACCTTCCCGCAAGTTTAGAACTTGCGGGAAGGTTGGTCTTGAATTGAAAACCATTATCTGAAAAACTGTAGCCGCCTGTCCTGAGCGAAGCCGAATGGATGACATGTAAGAAATCGCTCTCCCGAGCTGTCTCTGTGCATCTCGGCGAGAGCAATTTCCATATCTGCACTATCCTATTTCTGACATTCAATCACAACATGTAAGGGATGTTCCAGCAAATATTGCCAATAAGCTTGATGTTCAGGACGGTTAACCTCTGTCGGTAAAATGATCGGGTGCCAAATCACAGTCTTAAACCCTACCGCCTTTAGGGCTGACTCGTAGATTTGCGGGGCTAAGTAATGGGTATCAAATTCAATTTGATGTTGGCCTAACAGGAGTGTCCACCGGATTATGGCCCCCTCCTCTAAGGTGTTGGAGGGGAGTGAAATATAAACCCCATACTTTTTGTACTGCTCGACCTGATAATAATGGTCAAAACTTAACATCATATAACCATTCAAGGTAATAAACCGTTGCCCCGGTTTTAGATGATCATACACAACTTGACCCATTTCTATTAAATCAGTCTCACTTTGGGCATAATTGAGCAGAAATGAGGCGGTGACAATATCAAATGGTTCAAGTTTTTCCATAGTTTGGACATCGCTCAGGATATACTTTATACCAAGTGGATTCTCCGCCTCAGCTTTGCGGGCTAAGTTCAACATTTCTTCAGAATTATCGACACCGACCACTTTGCTCGCTCCACGAGTCACAAAGGGGCGAGTATAGTCACCACTGCCACAGGCTAAGTCAAGCACCGATTTACCAGCTACCTCACCGATACGTTGTTGCAAGCTGTAGTCTAAAACATAACGATATTCAATATCTTGTGCCGCTTTTTGGTATTGATCGGCGATATTATCATACTGGGTTGTCATAATCTTCTCCTAGACGTAATTGATTTTTGGGTTATTTTTTGTTGTTCAAATGATGAGTATGTAGTACATGCTTCAGCCTGTGCCGTTCACAGTTTAAAGGTTTTTAGTTAGAATTTTATATATAATGTCCTCTTTTGTACTTGCTACCCGACAAAGTGGTTTAGGAAAAGCTAAAACAGGAACACAGAGACGCACAGAGGAACACGGAGAAAAGAATAATTCGCTTTTTCTCTGTGAAAATCTGTGAAACTCTGTGTTAATTAGTTCGGGGTAAAAATTTTTGTCGGGTAGTAAGTTGTAGGTGACGCTTGTAGCGTCACTAGTTGCTAAATAAACGCCGTAATACCCCAAGCAATACAGGTGAACGATCATTGTCACGCTACAAGCGTGACCTACATCGTCAAGAAATTTGTAAAGATGATTTGGTCTATTTTGAACCATGCCATTATTTTTTGCTCATAGTTAATCCTAACTGCTGTAACGCGACCATCAGCCCCGTCTGCAAATCGCGCAGAGTTTCGATGTTACTCCAATCAATCCCCAAGTCAATAACGGTTTCTGCCACCGCATCGGAGATTCCGGTCAAAATCGTGCGCGCCCCTTTCAGCCGAGCGGCTTGAATTGTTTTATCCAAATGATTTGCCACGCCCGTATCGACAATTGAAACGCCGGTAATATCTAATATCACAATTTTAGCTCGATACTGTGTGATTCCGGCTAACAGGGTTCGCATGAGATCTTTGGCTCGCATAGAATCGATACTACCCACGAGAGGCAACACAATAATCCGCTCCATGATAGGGATAATCGGCACAGACAACTCTTGAATAACTCGTTGTTGGGCCTCGACAACCTCTTGTTGCAACTGTACCCGTTCCGCTTCAGCCTCTTTTTGTTCAACTAGAATCTCCTTGAGTTCTGCCGTCCGTTCAGTGACCATTTTTTCCAAATTTCGGACAAGCCAGCGGTTAGCCACCACGGGCGCAACTAGAGCGGGTAACACGTCAAACACCTGTTTATCCGCCTCACTAAAGGTATGGGGTTCCATCCAATTTAGAAAAATAATCCCCTTCCATTGCTCCGCCTGAGCTAAGGGCATCACGATGGTGGCCTGAAGATAAAACTGTTGGGTCAATACCTGTTTGCTGGCCTCATCAACCCGAGGGTCGTTCAGAACATCTTCAATGTATAGAGGTTTGTTGGCCTCGGCAAACCACAGTTTGGCCAAAGGAAAATCGACCAAGGGATACCGATCACCGATATTGCCCCCGGAGCCTTCCGGCCAAGTCGCCACCATTTCTGACCAGATAGGTTGGCCTTGATCATCAACCTCAATATAGGATAACCCCGCATTAAAGGCTCCCGCCTCCAAAGCCGGTTGCGCGACAACCTGTAATATCTCCAGCTCGCTGGTGACACTGGTCAGAGTTCGACTCAATTGGTATAGTTTTTTCAGTCGTTTTTGCTCGGTAACGTCAACACCTGTTCCGACGATATATTGCACGTCACCATTTTCATCCACAATGGCCGTATTTGACCATACGATTAACACGCGACCATTGTCTTTGGTACGCCAGTAATTTTCGTACTGATTGGGAAACATGCCAGCGTTCAATTGATCAAAAACGCCTTGCACCCCTTCTTTCTCTTCCTGTAGGATAAGCCAATCCCATACTAGCTCTCCTTTGAGTTCTGTGAAGGTGTAGCCTGTTACTTTTTCGCAGGCTTGATTAAATTTAACAATGCGCCCTTGACCGTTGAGTGCTATAATCAAAGATGCGGTTGCGTTTAGAATAGCTTCTGTCTCCTGCTGTTCTTCACGTAGTGCTACTTCCAGTTCTGTAATTTTTGCCTGCATTTCATTTTTGTTAGACATAAATTTACTCCCTATCTATCATCTATCTATGATATAGTTGGTATGTTGCCATGTTGACTAAAGATAAAATCCTTCATTTCGAGCCATGCCCTTTTTCCTGGCTATCAACTTAAGCCGAGACATGTATCACGGCCTTTAGGCTGTGTACGGGACAGGCTAAAGCCTATCTTACTTACGGACTGTCGCACTTTAAGTTGGTAGCCTTTTTCCTTGATCATTCATGGTACCCCTTTGTAAATTTGGTTATATAAAAAGAGATGAATCAGAAAAAAGATTCATCTTTTTGTATTCAAAACTATAGATTAGAAACGCATCATTATTTCAATCGTATCCATTATAGCAGGCCTAATTGTAGTTCATTTTTATCTGATTGGCAATGAATAAAAAGTCATTTACTTTTGCTTAAAAAATCGTTGATAGAGTGTAGCAATGTAGCAATGAGGGTGAGGATAATTTGCATGATTATCCGGTTTGGGTTACACTTTCACTAATGTTTGTTCAAAATCCTCAGTTTTTACTTTTTTGGGTAGTGTTGACCTATTGATTGACAAACCCACAGGCCATTCTAAAATTATGCTAATAGATTCACATTGTCATCTTAATTTTGACCAGTTCGCCACCGACCGAGCCGAAGTTCTTGAGCGGGCCAAAGCAAACGGCATCACCACCCTCATTAATCCGAGTGTTGATTTAGCCGACAGTCGCCGCGTGGTGGCTTTGGCTGAGGAGATTCCGAATCTCTATGCCGCCATCGGTATTCATCCTAACTCCGCCGATAGTTTTGATGAAGACACCCTAACCGCGCTACGCACCTTAGCCGACCATGCAAAAGTGGTCAGTATCGGCGAGATTGGCTTGGATTACTATTGGGACAAAGTCACCCCGCCAATCCAGCGACATGCCTTTGAACAGCAACTGAAATTAGCCACCGAACTTCACTTGCCGATTATTATCCATCAACGAGACGCGGCTGAGGATACTATGGCTGTCTTACGGGCATGGGTTGCGAACACCAAAAACAACTCCGATGATACACCCAACCTTCCGAGATTGGTCTTACATTCTTTCTCTGGTGATGTGGCGATGGCTGAGGAGGCGATTGAGTTGGGGTTTTATATCGGAATTAGTGGCCCTATCACCTTCAAAAACTCCCGTCACCTGCCCGATGTTGTTGCCGCAGTGCCATTGAATCGACTTATGGTAGAGACCGATGCCCCCTTTTTGTCGCCCCATCCCTTTCGGGGCAAACGGAATGAACCAGCCCGTGTCAAACTAGTGGCTGAAAAAATCGCCACCCTAAAAGAGATGCCGCTTAACGAGTTAAGTCAAAAACTTACCAAGAATACAGTTGATTTTTTTAACTTGGAATTTGGTACCGCTTCTCACCCAAAGAGAGTTACGGGTTTACTCAGTACCCGACAGAAAATTTAGTTTGAACTAATTAACACAGAGATTCACAGAGGAACACGGAGGTTCACAGAGAAAAAATGAATTATTTTCCCCTTTGTATTACTCTGTGTCACTCTGTGCTTCTCTGGAATGAGTCCTAAATAGGTCAGCACCACTTTGACAAACCTAAAACTGCATGTAACATTGTGAAGCCCGCCGAATGGTGGGCTTTAATTTTTCTGGCTATCAACTTAACGTGCGACAGATAATATCGTAGCACAGTCTTTAGACTGTGCCGCACAGGCTGAAGCATGTGCTATAGATGTTCAGATAAACATTTTCAGCCGTTACCTTCCCGCAAGTTTAGAACTTGCGGGAAGGTTGGTCTTGAATTGAAAACCATTATCTGAAAAACTGTACATGTCTCGGCTTACGTTGATAGCCATTTTTCTCAACGGATTAAAGATGAACATTACCCTAATCAACACCCCTTGGTTTAAAACCTCTCTCGCCCTAACCGTCGCTACTCTCATCCTGATTTTAATTCCCGTCGCGCCGTTATCCATACTTGGCGGATTAGCCCTGTTGACCCTGCTACCCGGCAGGCAATGGACACGCTGGCTCGGCCTGTATCGACATTGGCGCGACCCACAAACGATCCTGCTCAGTGTCGTCTGCGGAATGTTGACTACGCCGCTATTAATCTACTGGACAGGTTTACTGCTTGACTTTAACCGCATGACTTTATTGCTGATTATGTCGCTTTATATTCTCGGTTTGACCATGCTAGAGGCGAAACAACCTATTCCCGCTCAACCACCCCATCTAAATCTGAAAACCAGCCTCCCCATCATCGGGTTGATGCTGTTGACCGCACTGGGAGTCTTTTTGGCCTATTTTGAGCTAGAGACCAGCCAAGGTTACTACCCCGTCCAAATGGAAGATTGGCAGAAACATTATGGCGTGGCCTACGCCCTACGTCACACCGGAATTCCACCCAGTAGCCCCTTTTTCTACGGCATGTATCCTGATGAGCCGTTAATCTACTACTACTTTCTGCATCTGAACGGCGCAACGCTCGACATGTTGGCAGGTGGCGAGTCACACCTACATGCCACATTTGTCAGCATGATTGTGCTGACCTCGTTGACCTTTAGCGGCCTCGTCTATCTGCTGGCCCGAACCATGTTCTGCACACGCCAGGCTGCTATGTGGGCGCTGGCCTTTGCCACCCTGATAGGCGGACTAGATATCATCCCCATCATCCAACGCACCATCACCAAATTTCGGGAAAACTTCCCCGATGCCCCGCTTGAGTTGGCTCTGTTCCTACCCCGCGAACATATCGATAACTGGATATCGGCCCTATCGTTGCGGATGAACACCTTCTACGCCCACCATGTCTGGGTTCCACAACATTTAACCGGTCTAACAATTATCTGCCTAGGCTGTTATCTTTATTTGACCGTCGAAAATCGGCGCAAACTGCTGATTATCTATCCCCTCCTCTTATTTTCTTTGTTAGGCCACAGCACTTGGATCGCGGTTATCGTGGCTACTTCCCTGTTTCTGTTTGCCTTGCTCCAGATTTTCAGTGCATACCAACCACAGATCATGCCTTGGGGCAATCCGTCAGAACTATCAGCCCGCAATCTGTTCCTCGTTTATGCCCTGATTGCGGTTAGTACCATCATTATCGCCGCTCCGTTTATCAGCCCCTTACTCGGCGAGAATGCCCCAAAATCCGGCATTGTGTTTGAGATTCCCTATCTTGACAGTTGGCCCATGTTGCGTCCCATCCAAGCCAACGTTGGCCCGACCATGTTAGCCCGCCTGCTCGACCTCCCTCTCCATTTCCTCATCGAGATGGGCGCGTTGATTGTGGTCGGACTAGCCGGAATTATCAGCTATTGGCGTTTGCTAGCAAGGGAATCAGCCCTCGCCCCCTCCCATGAGGGGGAACTGACTTCCCCCCCTTTGGTGACCGAAGGACGGATTGAGAGACTAATCTCCAACCGCACCGATGCCTTACTCCCATTTTTTGCCCTTTTGCTGATAATTGGCATGCTGACCGTCAGCCTGTTTGCCTCGGGGCGAGGTTGGACGGAACTAGACCCGAATCTCAAACTGAACAACGATTTGGGCTTACGAGCCATGATGCCCGGTCAGTTGGTGTTGGCATTGTTTGGCGGGTATTTCATGGCGACCTGGCCGAGTCTGCTTCCATCGGATGGGCGACGGAGGCTGGTGCAGGTCGGGTTGGGGCTGTTGATTGGACTCGGCCTGCTCTCGTCGAGTTGGGAGTTTGTGGCTATGGGGCTGACCAAATATCAGATTAAGCCGCAGTTATCGACCAGTGCCTATCAAACATTGCAAGATTTGCCCGCGATGACTCCACCGCTCGATAAGCCGTGGCCGGTGGTGCAACATCGTTTGCATCGAGAAATTTCTCGGTTTCAACTGTCGCTGGGGCAACGGCCCATCTCTTTTGCGACGGGTGAAGCGATTGTGTTCCATCGCCATGTGCCAGAGTTGGCCTTGGCCCATCAACTCAGTCAGCAAGGATTCGACAACGGTTTACCAGTCTGGAGTTATCAGATATTCCATAATTTAGGCGCAAACTATATCTTCGTTGGCCCTGCTGAACTGGAGGCCATGCGTCATCCCGAAAAATATGACCACCCGCAGTATTTTCAGCATGTATATGATAATGCCGAATTTTCGATCTATCAGGTCAAACCGTGGCCTTATTCAACTACCGAAAATCGGACTGCGGCCAGTTTTGATCATGAATCGCTGATTTTTGAGGGTCACTTTATCGACCAGACTCCCTTTTATCCGGGCAATCTCGAATTTCCTACTAGCGAGGCGCGGGGTTTGGTGACGGCTTGGCGATTGTCCCAAGCTACGGCAAAAAACTACACCGTCTTCATCCATTTTGTTGACGAGGCCAACACCATCGTCGCCCAAGCCGACCACCAGTTATGGGCATGGAACATGAAAAGCGAAGGGCCGACCAGTACATGGCCGCCCCACTTAACCCAACTTGATATTATCCCCATCCCCGAAGCGGCCCTTTCGCACCAGACCCCGCTCTCAATGCGGCTCGGAGTCTGGCTCCCCGACACTGGCGAGCAGTTCCCTGTCTCGGCCCTGACCTTACCCACCGACGAAGCGGGACGATTGATGATTGGGCAGATGCCCTGAGGAATGAGCTTGCTACCCGACAAAGTAGTTTAGGGAAAGCTAAAACAGGAACACAGAGTTTCACAGAGATGCACAGAGGGGCACAGAGGAAAAAATAAATCGCTTTTTCTCTGTGAATCTCCGTGTTCCTCTGTGAAACTCTGTGCTAATTAGTTTTTGCTAACTTTTCTGTCGGGTACTGAGAGGAATGAGCACTAATTAACATATCAATTGCGATTATATCAGCAAAAAAGCAAAATAATACAATCCTCGATCAAAAATTAGTAAGATCGGTTTCTTGTCAGGAAGTAATGCTAATACAGTCTTTCAGATAATGGTTTTCAATTCAAGACCAACCTTCCCGCAAGTTTAGAACTTGCGGGAAGGTAACGGCTGAAAATGTTTATCTGAACATCTATAGTTGGTCAAAGAAGTTAGTGTCGTGACGAAAAGGATTTTCGTCATACCAAATATCAACAGGCAAATAACTGATCATCGTTCACGGGCGCACCAATTAAATTTGTTTAGGAATAAGAAAGGGTATAAAATAAAATCAATACATTTGCGGAACTGAATGGCCTGATTAATCAATACCCAAATGTGTGGTGATTTTACACATACGTGAGGCGCGATACGTGAGAGAATCACGCCTTACGCCTCACGCTCACAACCCATGGCAAAAGCAAAAATCCGATATGTGTGTCAAGATTGCGGCTCCGACTACCCCAAATGGATGGGCCGCTGTAACAACTGCGGCGAGTGGAACACCCTCGTCGAAACAGTAATCGAAGCGACTCGCCCCGGTACAGTCGCCCGTGCCGCCAAATCCCTGATAGGACGTAGCACCCCCTTAGCCCTGCCCGACATCCCCGCCGATAGTTACCAACGCCTGCAACTCTCAATAGGCGAGTTTAACCGCGTCTTGGGCGGCGGCTTAGTCCCCGGCTCGTTGATTTTGATTGGAGGTGACCCCGGCATTGGTAAAAGTACCCTCCTGCTCCAAGCCTCAGCTAGTCTGGCAAAGATGGGGCAAGTGTTGTATATCTCCGGCGAAGAGAGCGCGCAACAGATTAAACTACGAGCCACGCGGCTCAAGATTCGGGGCGACAACCTGTTCATCCTGACCGAAACCAGCATGAACGCCATTCTGAGTCAAATCGAAAAGAGCAAACCAAAATTTCTGATTGTCGACTCGATTCAGACCGTCTATCTGTCCGAACTGCAATCCGCTCCGGGCGCAGTCAGCCAAGTGCGAGAGTGTGCCGCTCGTCTGCAAGAAGTAGCCAAACAACAGAACATCCCCACCTTTTTGATTGGGCATGTTACCAAAACCGGAGCCATTGCTGGGCCACGAGTATTGGAACATATCGTCGATACGGTACTATATTTGGAGGGAGAACGATTTTACACTTATCGACTCTTGCGAAGTGTCAAAAATCGGTTTGGCGCGACCAATGAGATTGGCGTGTTTGAGATGGGCGACGACGGCATGCGAGAAGTGACCAACCCTAGCGAAGCCCTGCTCGCCGAGCGATTACCCAACGCCAGCGGATCCTCGATTTTGGTCACGGTAGAAGGGACTCGTCCTCTGCTGGTCGAGGTGCAAGCCTTAGCCAGCACCACCACCTTTGGCAATCCCCGCCGCACCGCCAACGGCATCGACTTCAACCGTTTACTGCTACTCATCGCCGTGCTGACCAAACGGGTCGGCATCCAGATGGCCGACCAAGATGTGTTCGTCAACGTTATCGGCGGCCTCCAGATTGACGAACCAGCCTCCGACTTGGCGGTGGCTGCGGCCCTGACCTCCAGTTTCCGTAATAGACCCGTCGCTGCCGATGTGGTGTTGGTCGGAGAGGTCGGTCTATCCGGCGAGTTGCGAGCGATTGGACATTTAGAGACTCGTCTCAAAGAGGCGGCCAAAATGGGTTTTAAACGGTGTATTTTACCCGCTTCGACCCAACTGAAACAGTTAAAAAACCTGCCCCTTCAACTGCATCCGGTTCGCTCCCTTGAAGAGGCGTTAGAGTTAGCGTTGGTGTAAAAGCTGATTCTTACCCACAAATTGCTCCGCGTGTGTTTTAGGAATGAGCATTAATTAACATGTGCATGCTGATAGTTCGCTTTCGACAAGACTTCGGCGTGAGATCAGTCGAACGCTCAGGCGGCGCGACGTAGCCTGAGCTTGTCGAAGGCGATGTCTAAACGCGCAACTTATTTAATTCCGACTCCTTACCTCAGAAAAAAGACCTCTTTTTGGCTCAAAACTTGCCTTACAAACGATAATTTGCAAGTTTTTTGATTGGCGGTCATATCTCCTCCCCGCGCCCATGTCATTTCGAGTGGTTTTGGGAATCAAACTTTTTTGTCCTGTACTTTGAACCTGCACATTGATTTTTTTAATCTTGCTTGTGTTTTATGTAAAGATAAGATAGAATTGAAATCAATGATGATGGTGACGAACATACGCCCCAATTCACCACCTTATCAACTTTATGTCTATCCAAGTATATGGAGACACCTGTTTTTGGCGGTTTACTTTTCCGGTAGTCCTGCACAAGTAGTGATAGGGAAATCCGGAGTGCAAGGCTTACCTTGCATGCACTCCTCTCACTACATCTGCACCACTACCAAATTGTGGATGTGCGAAAACTGTTTCGTCATGCACAATAGCTCACGATTAAGGAGGAATTTGTGGATTATCGAATTATTTTTCTGATTTTTGTGTTTGCAGTACTCTTACTATACAGAATTCGTAGTAAGAGCAGTTTTTTCAGTTTTGTCAACAAAGATAATATCTTAAGTTTTTTGATGGTGCTTGCCATCGCTGGTGCAATCGGTTCGTTTGTGACCATGATGTTAGACCATGACCCACTGCCTTGGGTTCGACGGATTGGTTACGAAGTCGGCCTGAGACAGTTGGTCAACTACGCTGAGGCTGTTCCCCCCGACTTGGCGAATCAGCTGAATGTTGTTAATGTCCTGCGTAAAGATACTGACAACGATAACTTTAATGAATGGCTCGTTCTTTATGAGTTTGAAAGTGGTTCAGGGATCACTCCAATTCGGGCTGTGGTGTATGATAATGACCGAGGGAATCCGCCAACTATCTTCCCCTACTCATTGCAATCGCCCAATAATGCTTACCTAAGCAGTGGTGACTATCAGTTTGTGCAACAGGATGTGGTTACGGTGGACAATGATGACATTGACGAACTACTTTTCTGGGGCTATCCTAGCGCGCCCTTTGGGATTCCCTTAACTGCCCAAGCAACCGATTTAACAATTTTCCGGTATCGGGATCAAGGCGGCTCTACGTGGGATCCACCGACCGACAGCCCCTCTCGGTACGTACCAGTTGGCCGGTTCCATGGGGATGCAGTTGGCCCACTTGACCCCGCTACCAAAGAGGTGACGGTGGTACGACAAGGCAACCACGAGCGTAGTCTGTTGGCGACACGCTACGTGTATGCTCTAAATAACGATGAAGCTAGCTACATGCAAACCAATAATCCGGGTGAACTAAACGATCCGATTGTTGCCACCATCGATTTCTATCCTGACCCCCCGTCAGACATATATAGTGCCAGTGTCCCTGAGCAGATTGTATTGGGTTTTTATGCCGCCATGTGTAGTAATGAGGGCAAAGATTTATGTATTCATCGGGATAAGGGTTGGAATCCAAAGGCGTTTTTGGCCGAAGATAGTGATGCCTTGAAAAACTATCAGAATGATGGCGGTTACTTTGGTGTGCCGAAATTTAGCCTCAACAATATCTCTGTCCGAGCGCTCGACGTGGTGGGTAACGCCGTCGAAGGTAGTATTGTCGGACAACAAGGCCAAGTCAGCACAGTTCGAATCACCTTTACTGCTGATACTGAACTCGAACAGACCGTGACCTACGAGTTGCACTTCTTAGACGGCAAATGGCACATCTTCCGCCAATTAAAGGAGCAGGTTTCCACATTAGGCGCGGAATAAGTACAATAGTAGTTGGCTAAGTTAAGTATAACAAAACCCGTTCTCTTGATGATGAAGAGAGCGGGTTTTTAGTTTTCTATTTTTAGTTTTCGATAAGGAGACATGATGATTTGTTCTAACTGTAATGTAAAAAATGATATTGACGCACGATTCTGTTATAATTGTGGTAATCATCTTGACGATTTTGCTGCTGGAACCATCCCGCTCGATCAAGAAGACGATGAGACCACCATACCCTCTTTTCACACCAAAATATCGGAACGGGAGCGAACCATCGTTACCTCACAAGATGAGGTAGACGCAATCAATCCCCATCTGACCACACTTCCTATGCCCTCCGACACACCGACAGACCTTGAACCGACTCCTTATGTGTCTGGACGACGCAATGTGATTTTTGTTATTGTGATTGGTTTGTTGGTGATGGGTTGTATGATGCTGACCGGATTGAGTTTAATCGTTTACGCGTTGATGGTCGGTCTGCCGATGTGAAATGTGAGGTGTGATATACTTGGCTCTCCTCGCCTTGTATGATATACTCGGATGTTTCATAAATGATTTTCTGCCTATCTAAAAGGATAAATTTGCGTCATAAGAATTACATAACAAAGCAAAAAATGGTAAATGGTGAATGGTGAATTATAAATGGTAAATGAGCCAATCATTTATGCTGTTTGATTGATTGTTTGATTGAAAGAAGGAAGGAAGGAAGGTATCATGAGAATAAATTGGATGAGATATATAGTTTTTGGTCTATTGCTGATTTTAATCATGGCGATTCAAGCCGAGCATCCGCCCGTTCATGCTCAGGAGTCGCCGCCAGTGCTGGCTTTTTATTACGCCTGGTTCGACCAGAATACATGGTCATCGGGCCAGACTGTTGACCTACCCGCCGAGCAATATCGTTCGGCAGATCGAGCCACCATCGAGCGGCAAGTCAGCCAAGCCCAAAGCGCGGGCATCAATGCCTTTGTGCAGTCGTGGTATGGCCCGCAGGTGGAGAACAATCAGACCGAAACCAACTTTAGAACTCTGCTTGATGTTGGCGCAGCGACCGGCTTTCAATCCGCCGTCGATTTTGAGACTCAAAGTCCTTTTTATGGGAGCGACCAAGCAGTCATCGACGGCTTGACCGCGCTGTTAGCCACCCATATTCATCATCCGGCCTACTTTCGGTATCAGGGTAAGCCGGTGATTTTCTTTTGGCGACAACAGCGATTCAGTTCCCAACGTTGGGCCGAGATTCGGGGTCAGCTTGATCCCAATCATGACACGATTTGGATTGCCGAAGGGGTCGATTTGGTCTATCAAAATGCGTTTGATGGACATCATCTGTACAGCATCGCTTGGGCTGCTTCTCCGGCGGCAGAGTTGAATAAATGGGGAAATCGGGTACGGAATTACGAGACTACAAACGAGGTCGATAAAATATGGGTGGCGACAACCATGCCCGGTTATAACGATACTCGCTTGCCTCGAGCCGATGCGTTTGCTGTCTCTCGCAACAACGGCGACTATTATCGCCAAGCATGGCAGGGTGCGGTTGCCAGCGGAGCCGAGATGATCATCATCAACAGTTTTAACGAATGGCCCGAAGGAACTCACATCGAGCCGAGCGTTAGTTACGGCAATTTTTATCTGGATGTGACCCGCGAGTTGGTTGCCAATTTACGGAATGGAATGTTGCCTTCAGCCCCCGCCCCGATTGAGTTGCCGGCCCAATCCTTTACCGCTCAAGCCGCCACCATCACTCAACTTCAAGAAACACCGGATGAGCCATATCTGGAGGTTTTCTCTGCGACCAATGTGCGTCGTGGGCCCGGTATTGAATTTGAGCGGGTCGATTTATTGCTTGCTGGCAGTTTTGTTAGAGTAATTGGTCGCACTGAGGCCGCAGATTGGTGGCAGATAGAGAGTGCCACCGCGTCCGATGGCGTAGGCTGGGTCTCGGCTGAGGTGGTTAGCATGGTCGGTGAGGTCGAAGCGATTCCGGTTGTGACTGACGAATTAGATTCAGACGCGGCGGTCACGACTGACAATACACCGACTATCACGCCTATGCCCACCGAAACGCCAACCGAAGCCCCGACAGCGACGGCAACCAACTCACCCACGCCGCTACCAACCGATACGCCCACTCCAACGCCGGCTCCGGTTGTACTGGCTGAGGGCGTGGTGATTGAGCCGGTTAACGTGCGCGATAGTCCCTCAACCGAGGGGGAGCGGGTTGGAGGGCTGTATTTTAACGATCCGATTGAGGTGACTGCTGAAAGCAACGATGGGGAATGGTGGCAAATTTTGTTTGCCGAGGGTGAAGATGGCACGGGGTGGGTCTCGACCATGTTTGTCGAGCTAAATGGGCCGCTACAAACGCCTACCCCAACAACAGAAGCGTCCGATTTTCAGGCTGATGATTCTGCCGTCTCAACAGAAGATTCTGCTGAAATAGATGACGAATCCGCAACGTCGAAACTCGACACCGAAACTGTCGCCACGCCTATAGCCGAAACAACTCCAAAAATTGAAACCGAATTGCCGACGATTGAGGCTGACACCGTGGTCGCGCAACTGCTTGAGTTAGAGACGCTCCCGACGTATGCCCCCACCGCCACCTCACTCCATGAAGCGACCGCCATAGCCTTGTTGGTCGATTATCAGACCCCCGTTCCGACAGCCATGCCTGCCGATACGGTGGACAGTCAACTGGCATGGCAGGAGTGGCCTTGGGGAATTTTGGCCGGACTGTTATTCGTAGGGCTGTTGTTGTATCGCTGGTTGAGGGCGGGGTGAGGCATCAGGGAACCGCTGGAGATACGACCAACAATCAAGTAAACATTTATTCAGTTAGCCTAAAGTTCTCAGGAGATCCAAGCCTTCTAGTACTGACTGTTTCTTGAAGAAACCCTGTAACATAAATGGGTATCCATTCAATATGGGCCTTATGAGCTAGAGTATATTCATTTTTATTCAACATCACTTGGACATTCACTGGACGAGCGCGATAAGGCCGCTCTATCCATTTTATAATTACGGAACGCTGTGTATCTTCTTTCCCCAAGGGAGGTCCTTCTGAATCAAGCCCTTTGACCATACCCTTAATTGTTGTTTTCTCTGGTTTAACATCTTTCAGGGCCAGTTCTGCTTTACTCAAGTAATGATAATCAGCAGAATTGAGTGTAACTGATTCAAAATCCATAACATCCAATGAAGGTTTAATTTTGGGCGACCACATTACCCTATATTCAATTGCGTCAGATTGATTTTGAGTCATCTTTGTAATCGCATTACACATTTTTGAGTTAAATCCATAAAAGTAGGCATTAACCAAGATTTCTATATTTTTTTCTGTGGTTGCCTGTTTAGTAGTCAACAAACCACGTACTACTCTTTCCATTACTCGACGTTCTAATGGGGGTCTAGGTTCCATATCATCTTCATCCTTAGGTAAAAACCGAAGCTGGGCATAACGAGTGGGTTCTCGGATAATTTTTGATTCAATGGTAAAAATGAAACTACCTTGTTTGGTATGTCCAAACTGATAGTGATTTATCATCTTTTTTGCCGAAGTTAACTGTCGTTTGTAATGTGGTTGTGGGTCATACTCGGAACACGCAGAATACGCTATAAGATGTTTAACTTCTTGAATTTGTTGTGCCGCAAGTTGCAATGAGATTGAATCGCGCTCTCCTGTTTCTAAATTACGAATATCAAGAACATCTGTATCGTATAACTTGACTTTTTTTACGGTAACTTCAGGGGTTTCATCTGTAATGGCTGATAACAAGTTAATTGCCGAGGATATGTAGATATTACTATCCGATGCGTTTTGGTTCCGTGGAAGTACAATTTCTAAAGGTTCTCCCAATGCGTCGTTTGAACCTTTATAAACTAACCATCGTGGATTATCTTCCTTTGTGTGATTCCAGCCAGTTAATTTAAGGTACTCTATTAAATTTTTCGTATTAAAGTTACGTATAAGTACACTTGTAGGAGAAATATCCATCGCTAAAACCTCCCGCTTTCAACTTTTTGAAGTAAACTTTGCACTGCATCAGGATTAAAAATCTGATTTCTGGGAATTCTAATGGTTTTGCTACTTTTAGGATTGATCTCAGACTCTGATGGCAGAATAGTCCAATAACAACAATGTTTTAACAGTAAATTATCTTCATCAATGTTTAGCCATTCGTTTTGATCTTTGGGAACACGGAAAACAACCAAAATACAAGGTGAAGAACCTTCCCAAGAAACCAACTTATTATAAGCCTTACCATCCATTTTGTAAGAGATAAAACCATCATTTAATCCGACATTTTCCGTTGCTTTTGCTTGGATGTGAAACAGCCATCCGGTACCCTTATATTTCCCATTAGGGTATTGAACTTTACGAATTGCACCATCAACACCATATTCTGGTGCCTCTGTTGGGTCAAATTTCGCGCCTGCTCTTGCAGCTACCAAGCGGATATATGCCTCGCTTAAACGCTCTTTCATATGGTTTGTTGGAATTGGCATTTGCGCTACACTCCTTTTATCATAGCACATTCCGAACATTTGTTCAATGTTTTAATCTTCTAAACCTGTTTCGGATCAGGCCCCTGACAAAGAAATTTATTGACGATTGTTGACTCTGTGAGATGTAATAGGGGAAAAATATCTCTACGATCATACGATTAATAGAATATCAAACGAATTGGGAGGCGATGGTAATAGCTAGATTATCCACGATGCACATCAGTTTTCCATTTTCCTAATATGCTACAGATTACGATATTTGGCAAATGATACACTCGCACTACTTCAACCGCCCACACCAAGCCACCAAATCGTTTAACACCACCTCACGATTGTATTTATGGTTAATCGGCGAAGTCTCATCATACGAGAAGAAATAATGATCGCCGACCAGTAATTTGATCTGATCGGAGGTAAAGCCAAGCTCTCGTAACATGTTGACCGTTGCTCCGACGCGAACCAAAATATCGGCATGGCCAAGTGTAACCTGATACTGTGACCAATCTGTGCGAGGGGGTTTGGGCGATTTGCCGATACCATCTAAGGTGGCGATAAGGGTGGGGAAGGAACTATTATAGAAGGTATTGATATGCTCGTATTGGGCTAAACGGCTGGCATCCTTCATGGCGATATGGACGACGATTCGGGCAGCTAAATTTTTAAGTGGAGTAATATGGGGAATTCGAGTCAACGTCGCCACAAGACGATAGAGCAGATTCCGCCGGATATTGTTGTAAAACATGCCGGGAGCCATAATATAACAGCCGTATCGGTCTTCTTGCCAAGCTGGTTGATTCTTGTAAAACATCATGCCCGCTCCCATAGAATGTCCGACAAATAGATAAAATGGTCGGCGAGAGCGTTGAGGCAAGGGCCACAAGCCAATAATCTCTAGCCATTTTTCGACCGCGATCATGGCGTTCAGTAGGGAGGCCTTTTCGGGTGGAGTGGGGGTATTATTTAAGAAGAACGTTCCGTTAAAACCGTTGGCATCGGCATTTAAGCAGACTACGTTAGGTAGACACTCGGTCAGTCGAGCCGGTAAATCTTCCCAAATCCGGTGACTACCGTCCCAACCGTGTAAAAAAATAACAAACCCATCGACACTCCTCGCTAGATGGTTGAAGGGCGCGTCACTCAGAATCGTTTGGGTATATGTGGTTTGCCAGAAAAAATCAGCCAAGTTCGTTTGTTGCTGAAACTCAGCAAAGGCATTGGGCGCGATCAACAATTGTCGCGTGGCTAATTCGGACAGGCGAAACGATTCAGTAACGATGGGTGATTTTGGTTCATTCGTAAAATTTTCTTTGTTTGATTGAATTATGCTCATTGTAACCCCTTAGCTTTTTTGACTATCAACGTAAGCCGAGACATGTAGCACATGCTTCAGCCTGTGCCGCACAGTCTAAAGACTGTGTTACGATATTATTTGTCGCACGTTAAGTTGATAGCCGCTTTTTTAGAAAGTTGTTGACAAAATGCCACCAAATCGGCCAGAACAATCTCTCGATTATATTTATGACTGATGGGAGAAGTTTCGTCATAAGAAAGAAAATAATGGTCGCCTATCACCATGCGAATTTGGTCGGGTGTAAAGCCCAACTTTTCTACAAAATTGAGCATCAATTTCGGGTTGACCAACATGTCTCGATTACCTAGCACTAGTCTAAACTGTGACCAGTCGGTTCGGCTTGGTTTGGGCGATTGGCTTACCCCTAACAATGTAGCCGATAGCGTATCAAATGGGTCTTCGTATTGACCATGCTCCCATTTGACGCGACGACTAGCCTCATTCATGGCAAACCAGATTACTAGTTGGGCCACCATGTTTTTGATGGGTGTGACATAAGGAATCAAAATCGACCAGCCAACCAGTTGAAACAATAAGCGGCGAATAATCTCATGGTATAACATCGAGGGGGACATCATGTAACAGCCATAGGTTTCATTTTGCCATTGAGGTTGATCTTTGTAGAAGATAATTCCGCCACCCATGGAGTGTCCGACAAACATATAAAACGGTTTGGTGGCTCGGTATGGGGTTGGACGGAGATTGATCAACTCTAGCCATGACTCTACGGCGGTCATAGCGGCCTGTAGGGTGGCCTGATGGATAGGCGGCTTCTCCTTGATAAACGGAGATTGCCCGAAACCATGAATGTCGAGGTTCAGACAAACCAGATTCGGGTAGGCTTGGATGAGGCGTGTTGGTAAATCTTCCCAAATTCGGTGATTCCCGTTCCAGCCATGCAGAAAAATCACAAAGCCATCGGTTTTAACTAGCGCATCTAGCAACGAGGTTTTTCGATGTGGGGGGTGATAGTAGGATGCTTCCCAATAGAAATCGGCCAACCCAGTTTGTACTTGAAATCTGCCAAACGTGGTGTTATCGAGTAAGCGTTGCTGGGCTAATTTAGAAAGATGAAATGTTTCAGTTGTTACATCGGGTGATGTACGGTTACGATTTGTTGGAGTAGTTGACCATTCTAACACACCACTATTTTGCCCCACTTTTCCATTTCAAGCAATAAGACATCATAACTAAGTTTTGACAAGATTAAACAAAAGGCATGGTTCATTTTTGGCCTCAGTACCGACAAAAAAATTAGCCAAAACTAATTAACACAGAGTTCTCTGTGTTCCTGTTTTAGCCTTTCCTAAGAAATGAGCATTAATTAACACTTTGTCGGGTAGCAAGTCACCATTCAACTCGAAGCCAGCGTCTCTTCGATAAAGCTGATAATCTCCCGTCGAAAACGAGTTTCGCTGAATCGTTCGGCGTTGGTTCGGATAATTGCCGAGTCAAACTGGATGGTTTCAAACTGCTCGATGGCGGCCATGAGGGCCTTGATGGTTTGCTCGTAAAAAAACAGACCAGTCAGCCCTTCGATAACCGTATCGAGCGCGCCCCCTTTGGCAAAGGCGATGACAGGTCGCCCAGCTGCTTGAGCCTCAACGGGAGCGATACCAAAATCCTCAAAACCCGGAAAAAAGAAGGCCCGACAGGTCGCCATGAGCCTGACGACCTCGCCGATCGGCAGTCGTCCCGTGAACTGGATGGTTGGGCCAGCCATTGCTTCTAAGGTAGCGCGGTCACGACCGTCACCGACCACAATCAGTCGTTTGCCCAATCGACTACAAGCCTGCACCGCTAGGTCAATTCGTTTATAGGGAATCAGACGAGATACAATCAGATAGTAGTCGTCCGGTTTTTCCTGAGCCGGTAAGGGTTGGAAGCGGTCTGTATTGACCGGCGGGTAGATGATGACCGAATCTCGGTTGTAGTACCGTTTAATTCTCTGCTGAATCTCACGCGAGATGGCGATAAAGCGGTCTACCCGTTGAGCGGCGACGTAATCCCATTTGCGGAGTGCGTTAATCAAGGGGGACATGGCGAGACCGAGCCATTGTCCAAACCCTTCGCGAGCAGCGTATCCGTCATAGTCCCACACATACCGAGTCGGAGCGAGACAGTAGCAGACATGCTTCTGTTTGGCTTGAACATGACGCAGGCCATGAATAAAGCCACTCTTGTTCGACAAAATCAGGTCGTAGCCGCGCACATCCATACTTTGCACGGCCAAAGGATAAAACGGCAGATAAGGCTGATGATGACGACCAATCAACGGGGCATGGTTCAACCATGTTGAGCGAATGTTCCACTGCTGATAGGCCGTCGGCATCAAATCGGGGGCGTAGATGGTCGTATAAATCGGGGCTTGGGGAAACATGTCAACTAGACACTCCAACACTTTTTCGGCCCCGCCCATCTGATTGAGCCAATCATGCGCTAATGCTATTTTCAAAATCGTTTCCTTTTACTTAGTACCCGACAGAAAATTTAATCTGAACTAATTAACACAGAGTTTCACAGAGGAACACGGAGATTCACAGAGAAAAAACGATTTATTTTTCTTTTGTATTACTCTGTGTCACTCTGTGCTTCTCTGTGAAACTCTGTGTTCCTGTTTTAGTCTTCCCTAATCCACTTTGTCGGGTAGCAAGTCCTTTTATAAAATGAACCATGCCTAAAAAAGCGTCTCGTTCCCTATTGGGGAACGAGACGCTTTTTCGTTTTCACGTCGTCTCGACCAGAAACAAGCGTTTGGCAAAGCCTCCTCGTCGAGTCGCTTTCTCCCTCCGAATAGCTTCAAGGTCAGCCCGCTCTATCCCCATCTGTTGGGCTAAGGCGTAGACGACCTCCAAAATATCGGCCAACTCTTCGACCTCGCCAGATTCATCAAACTCGGCCACCTCTTCATACAATTTTTGGCGCAACGCGGTGACATAGGCCGCTTCCTCCAGCACTTGAATCTGAGCCTGATTCCCATGCGCGGCAATCAGGTCGGGGATTAAATCACGGATGAGTTTGTTGTATTTGGGCATGTAAATTCACATACCTCCAGTCTTTCAGATAATAATTTTGGCATTGATACTCCCCCGCTCTACAAATCAACCTCATGCAAGCCAGTAATCAGAGCCACCTTGTTGTTCTGATTCAACTGGCGCAAAGATTCGATAAAGGCTTGGCTCTCGTCCGGTTTCTTTAGCTCGACGCTGTAGATTAGCTCGGTCAGGGTTCCGGCTTGCACCGTTTCAATGGCAATCAAATCTGCCCGAGTCAGGTGGGTCAGGAAGGTTTGGTCAAACAGGGTTTGATAGGGCATGTCGCTCGGTAGACGAATTTTCAGCACCTGCTCCCGAATATCTTTGGCGAACATGTTCAAATTGAACATGCCCCAAATCAAAAAGCTGATGATGAGCGTGGAGACGGTGGCAACTAGATAAAATCGCGTTCCACAGGCCATGCCAATCGCCATCGCATAAAAGATAAAGCCGACATCCCGCGTATCCTTGACCGCGTTCCGAAATCGGACAATCGACAACGCACCAACCAAAGTAAAGGCGCGGGCGATATTCGAACCGATAATCAACATGATGACGGCCACCACTAAGCTGACGATAATCATGGTGTGGACATAGGATTGGTTGTAGGAGATGCCGGTGTGGGTGGCTCGGTAGACCCAAGCGATGAGTAGCGACAAGACAAAGTTTAGGGTGATCGTAAAAATAACATCATTGATCGTAAAGACATCAGTGGTTTGTTGGAGTTGTTCCAAAAATTGTAAAATTTCCATCTTTGTTCCTCAATCAATTTCAAGTGTTCGTTGTTGATACAGTGGAATCTTTGCTTCTTCAAGCGCGGTACAATATTTTCCTACTCGGCGCAGAACACAGCCATGTTTGCCCAACAGTTGCGTGACCCAATACGGCACTCGGTCATTCACCTTGACCTCCATGACCACCCATTGGGGCGGCGCGAAGTAACGGTTGGCGGTATGTCCCAACGAACAGAGGCTTAAATCTTGCACGCGTGACTTGAGGTGCATGTCGAAGGTGATTCGCAGGCCGGGGTCATACTCAGTTCCGGCAAAGGCCAAGCGCTGATAGGCTACCACACAGGTCGGCAAGAGTTGCAGGGTGTTGGTCAGATATTGAATCTCATCTACCAAGGGTTGATCGTCGGCCTTAATTTCAGTTGTAACCAGCCCTTGACTACAGAGCATTTCGGCGGCTTGATAGGGCATAATCAGCCGTCTTTTTTGCAAGGTTTTGTTGACTCGTTGCTTAATCTCGATAAAGGCCGGACTACTCTCGGTGACAACGTTCTCACCATAAACCCGAATCCGCAACTTACGCCGAAAACGATGCCCTTCGATCTTATCCCAATAGGATTTGTAGTTTGCAGAATCATAATACAAACTGGTGATTAAATACCCTTCCCCATTATCACCCTGCCGGTCAGGGAGCATGTAATCTGTCAAAATAGTACTAATTTTCTGTTTTTGCTCTACCGTCACCAGATATTTTAGCTCGTAGCGGTTAAATTGTTTAATCGTTGCACTCATAATGAGAAGACCGTTCTGAGATGGATTGGCTTGATAGGGCAATTTGTTTCATTAAATAGAGATTTTCTTCCAGCAATCGCCGGTTCAGGCTGACCAAATCGGCCAAGACCCCAAACAGGAAAATCAACAAGCCGAGGGTCAGCATGGTTCCGCCCAATACTACCGACTGCACATATCGAGCGATACCACTTTGGTCGGTGGCATACAGGTACACAAATCGCATAATCGCTCCTGAACCAAGCAATATAAAGGGCAGGCTGACATAAAAAAATGTCCGCAATGGCTCGTACAAGGCATACAGCCGTAAAATCGTCGCCCCAGAGCGTCGAACATAGCCCCATGTGCTACCGATTAGGCGCGATTCTCGTGTTTTTTCGCCCGTTTGAATCGGCACATGGGCAATGGACAGATTCTTCTTACCGGCCTGCACAATCGTCTCCAAGGTGTAGGTATATTGGGTCAGCACGTTGAGTCGCAAGGCGGTTTCACGAGAAAAAGCCCGAAAGCCACTCGGAGCATCCGGCACTTCAGTCGAGGAGACAATCCGCATCGTCAAACTCCCAAATGCCTGCAAAAACTTTTTACTCGGCGAAAAATGGTCGATGGCATGCACCTGTCGATCACCAATCACCATGTCGGCCTGACCATCTAAAATCGGCTGAATCAAAATCGGAATCGACTGCCCCGGATATTGATTATCGCCGTCGGTATTGACGATGATGTCTGCCCCCAGCTTAAGGCAGGTATCTAAGCCGGTTTGAAAGGTTTTGGCTAACCCTTTGTTACCGATATGGCGCACAATATGATGCACTCCATGCCGTCGGGCGACCTCAATCGTTCGGTCGGTTGAGCCATCATCAATAATCAGCAACTCAATCTGATCCACCCCTTCAATATGAGATGGAATATCGGCTAAGGTCTGAGGCAAGGTGTCGGCTTCATTAAAACATGGGATTTGGATGATTAGTTTCATGCACAAGACAAGATAGGCTATCAACGTAAGCCGAGACATGTAGCACATGCTTCAGCCTGTGCCGCACAGTCTAAAGACTGTGTTACAATATTATCTGTCGCACGTTAAGTTGGTAGCCATAAGATAAAAGCGACCAACAGGTCGCTTGATGATGCAATCTTAAAGAGCGTAGTGTACCCGTTTTAGATGGTTTTAGCAAACCTATTTTTGACTAGATGTACTGGACACGAATAAACACAGATTTTACTGAATATTCATCTGGCACGGTATCTATCTACAAGAGAAGGGCATTGTGGATGAATATTCGCAACGATCAAAAAATTTGTGCAACACAATTTTTTGTTCTACACGAAAATTTTCTTGACACGCCTTCTCATCTGTGTTATTCTCCACTACTGTATTGTTAAAAATTTTGTTGCAAGGGGCGCTCTAATGCGACGTGAACGTGTATCTGATGATATTTATGTGTTCACCAGTAATTTGTATGCCCAAGTTACGGCCTCAGCGGTTGTAACTCGGGGCGGGATTGTGATAATTGATACCCTACCGTTCCGGTCCGAGACAAATGAGATGGTCGATTATCTCAACTCTCTCGGACAAGGGCCAATTAAATATCTGGTTAACACCCATTGGCATGGGGATCATACCAATGGCAACTGTTTGTTTGATGATTCGGTGGAGTTGGTTTCTCATCGACGTTGTCAGCAAGCCATGATGCAGTATAGCGAGGCTGAGTTAGCGGCATCTAAAGAGATAACACCACTGTTGGAAGGAATTGAGGTTAAGATTCCCGAAGTGGTTTTTGAAGAAGGAAAAATGGTTCTGCACGTCGAGAACAAGTCGGTTGAACTGATTTTGTCACCCGGCCATACTTTCGATTCGACGATGGCTTATGTGCGCGAGGACAAAGTACTCATCGCGGCCGACACCGTCATGCCTGTACCCTACTTCGTTTGGGGCGACCGACATGTCTTCCAGCAATCGTTAGAGGTTCTAAAAACCTACAACATAGAAAGTATAGTACAAGGGCATGGCGAAGTGTTATTACGGGGCGAAATTCCGGGCGCTATCGATTCAAATATTGAATATTTGGTTATTGTAGAGAAAAAAGTACGAGAATTCGTCGACAAAGGAAAAAGTAAACACGACTTAAAAGAGCTAACCATTGACCTTTGTGGTAAAAGCCGAATCCCTCTCAATGGTTTGGTGCAAGATTTACATCAGGCCAACATCCAGCATCTGTACGATGAGTTTGTGCGTGAGCGGGATAGGATAGAAACAGAAGAGATGAAAGAGATGGAAAATGTGGGCGTAGACCTGGAAGTAACCGAAGCCGCCGAAGTCGCAGAAGAAACAGCTGAACAGTCGTTGCTTTGAGTTTATGTGTTGTTTTTCGGTAGTACAATCTTTAGATTGTGAAAATAATACCCAATCTGAAGATTGGGCTACGGCACAAGTGAAAATCTTTTTCTGAAAGACTGTGGAACCTATAAAGAATCCAAAAGAGGAGTAATCATCATGGTTACTCCTCTTTTTTGCGTGAGACATCGGCTCGGAATCATCACCGAGATGCCCTACTCTTCGTAAGTAGCCTGTTCATCGGCTAAAATATGTTCCGATTTTAAGTTAGTTGGATTTTTTATCGCCCCTAATAACTGTTTTTGTAATCCGTCGGGAGTGGTGGGGGTAATTTCTTGACCATTAACGTAAACATGCTGTCCCGATACCCCAATAAAAATACACTGTTCGGCCTCGCTCATGTAACGAGGTCGGCTGGGGTTGGCGATGTTTCCTCGCCACAGCAGAGCCAAAATCGTTTGGTATTGGTCAACCTGTTCAAACTTTTGAATCATGGCTTGTCCCTTTAAGACCACCTTTTGAATGTCGCGCAACCTGTGTAACGCTTTAACCCGTTTTAATAGGTCATCTGGGTCAGGAAGGGTAATTTTTTTTGTCGGCGAGGCCGATTTGTGGGTCTGCTCTGCTTCTTGCCGAATTGTGTTCAGGTCGGCTAACCAATCATTAGCATGGTCGTCAGAAGGCGCATCAACGGAGGGCGGTGTAGCGTCCGATTTAGATGGTTTTTTAGGGGGCGGGGTATACATTTCTGTAGGCATAAGTGTTATGGCTCGGTAATAATTAATTTATCAAATTTGACGGTGGTTTCTTTCTCTGTAACCACAGAGAAGCCGATGGTGGCAATATCAAAGGAGGCCGCATCGACTTGGGTTTCGGCCACTCTGCGCTGATTGACCGAAAAAATTAGCCAGTCAGTACTACGCTTAATCTGAATATCGTTTGGCTCACCCGGATTAAAAACATGCAATTTTCCCTTACAGCTAAACCGTCCGCTACGGCTAAAAACATTCACATGAAACTGTCCGTTGTTTTCTATCTCCAACGATAGCTCATCAATCCTGTTTTTTAAGATAACACTAACAGCAGAAAAATGGGGCGAAACCTCTGGCACGAGTTCGATTAAAAAAGTAAACTTGTTCGGCAAGGCCAACGGCTCATCAGAACGGAATATCCCCCGCGTTCGTAGCAGGTTTTCAAGTTTATGATATCCTCTAATCTCAGTAAATAAAGGGGAGATATTTTCGATGTAGATAGGGGTATTATTTGCCGCAAGTTGTTGTAAGGTGGCAAAATCTTTGGCGTTGAGTTGCTCTTCCAACCAAGTCATGTCCGATTGGTTCAATAACTGGTTCAAATTTGGTGGCGGGGTCAGAGAAGCAGCCGATAAAACATACTGTCCACCCTCAACTTTAGCTTGATACTGGTTATACAGTCCGGTTATATCGTCACCCACTAACCAGCCTTGGCTATTATCATCAAATGGCTCATTGTAAGACTGTTGGGCGGTATTAACCTGCGGAGCCTCAATCACCGAAACTGTGTTGATACATAAAGTTGGCCCCTGTGGTGGAGATGGATGACCTCCCGGATCCGGTAGACCTGCCGGACGAGGTTGTCGCGGTGGAGGCGGCCTATCGGTTTGATTATCGTCTGTGGGTGGCCTATCGGTTTGATTATCGTCTGTGGGTGGCCTATCGGTTTGATTATCGTCTGTGGGCAGCCTATCGGTTTGATTATCGTCTGTGGGCCTATCAGTCGGTGCTACTACAACTGGATAGTCATCTTCGACATCGCCAAATCCTTGAAAGAAATAGGTGGCCGCTAAAAATCCTAAGCCACTGAAGATACAGACAAACATTATGCCTATCGCCATGCCTATAAATAGGTTTTTGTTACTCTCATTGATGAGGGGCGTGGAGGTTGGAGGGGGAGACGGTTGGGTCACGTTTTCAACTGGTTTTGTGCCAGTTGTGAGTGGGACATCTTGCGTATTTTGAGAACGAATGATCTGACGTAAGGCAATGTTTAGCGTTTTTTCAAATTCAGCCGCAGACTGGAATCGATCCGCGGGGTCTTTGGCCATGCCCTTAACCAAAATTCGCTCAATCGGTTCAGGGATATCGGGGTTGATGGTGCGCGGCGAGGGAATCGGATCACGTACATGCTTAATCGCCACGCTCATCGGAGTTTTGCCTTCGTAGGGTGGATATCCGGTCAACATTTCGTATAAAACAACCGCTAACGAGTATAAATCACTGCGGCCATCGAGTCTATTATCTTGGGCCTGTTCCGGCGACATGTAGTCGGGTGTTCCCATGACCAAACCTGTACGGGTCAGGCGGGTGTTTTGGACCGCGTCCATAGATTTGGCGATGCCAAAATCAGTCAGTAACACCTCATTTAGTTGGTCAATTAAAATGTTGCTCGGCTTAATATCCCGATGAATTACATCCCGCGAATGAGCATAGTTCAAAGCTCTGGCAATATCAGACGCTATTTTGATAGATTGCTCTAGTGAAAGTTGAGATTTTTTCTCTAGTAGGTCTGATAAAGTACCGCCCTCAACATAGCGCATGACCATGTAATAAAAGCCATCCTGAGTGCCAAAGTCATGCACGGGTAAGATGTTGGGGTGTTCTAATCTAGCGACGGATTTGACCTCTTGCTCGAATCGTTTTACTGCTTTTGAATTTTTGGCAAATTCTTCGGTCAACACCTTTATCGCCACCTGACGATCTACTGACTCTTGGTAGGCTTTATAAATGGTGGCCATGCCACCTTCACCGATTTTGCCGGTGATTTCATACTGACCAATTTTTGTACCAACTTGTAACTGTGACATGTTTTTTTTTGTATAAATAATTCAGATTTGCCGCAGACAGGATGTCTGCGTTCTCATACAACGTTACGTTCCGTTAATAATTTGCAACACTTCGAGCAATAAGGTTTGGCTGGTGGCCAAAGATTCGTTGCCATAGATGGTACAATTTCCTTGCCAATCGCCAAAATAGCCGCCCGCCTCGCGTAAAATCGGAGGGAAGGGGGCGCAATCCCAGCAGTCCATAATCGGATCAAGCATCAACTCGGCCCGTCCGGTGGCAACAAGCAAGTAGCCATAAGCATCACACCAACCGGCTCGATATTCGGCGATGTTCTGAAACCGTTGCCATTCTTCTGCCCTGTTGTGTTCGGCAAAGGCGGCCGCGTCATAATGCGCTACTAGGCCATTTTTAAGCTGGCTCGTGTTGGAGACTCTGGCCCGACGGCCATTCCACCAACAACCTTCGCCAGTTGCCGCGCCCAGCATTTCATTTAGAGCCGGAAAATGGGCCACGCCCACTTCCACTTGACCTTCAATTTCTAGGCCAATTAACACCCCATATAACGGCACTCCTCGCACAAAAGAACGGGTTCCGTCAATTGGGTCAATAAACCAACGGTGGCTCTGACCTTGCGTTTCAGCTTGACCATGCTCCACGCTATCACCAAACTCCTCGCCAACAATGGCATGGCCGGGAAACCGCTTCTCGATACGATGGCGAATCAGTTTTTCGGCTTCTTGGTCAGCTACCGTTACGGGTGATGCGTCGGCTTTAAAGGTAGGTCGAATATCGGTCTGAAAATAGCCCAACGTGAGTTGTCCAGCTTGCCAAGCCGTCTCCATAGCAAAATCAAGATAGGTTCGTAATGGTTCAGACATAGTATCGTTACCCTGAATGATGAATGATAATAAAAATGCTATGCTTTCGTAGCATAGCATAACACAAAATTTATTAATTGACTATTGGTCAATTCAATAAAACGAGTTATTTAATTTTAGAACATATAGACGCTATATTTTTGATTAGCTGCGTTCGAATCTGTACCCCATTCTGATAGGTATGCCGCAGATTGAGTTTCGGCTAAGGCTTTTGCTTCATCAGGAGTACCTGCCTTAACCGTCATTTCCCACTCTTGACCATTCCATTCAAAAAAAGCTTGGGCCATAAATTCGTCCCCAATTGGATTTGGATTGACTTCAATTTCAACTAATTCCATAATTCTAAAACCTCCAATCTTAGCACGATAGATAATAATTTAACTTGGTAGTCCTACATAAGTAGTGATGGAAAAATCCGGAGTGCAAGGCTTGCCTTGCATGCAAAGCAAGCTTAATCACTACATCTGCACCACTACCTTTAACTTTAAAAATCCATTGTTTCTTAATAACATTAGATTTGGGACACGATAAAGGTTGATGGATACGAATTTTCGTGATATTATCCATATCAATCTGTGCCCTAAAAATCGACAAACTTTCGTAACCAATTATCTTGCTACCCGACAAAATGGTTTAGGGAAAACTAAAACAGGAACATAGAGATACACAGAAGGACACGGAGGAAAATAAATCGCTTTTTCTCTGTGAAACTCCGTGTTCCGAAGACTCCGCACAACATAGATAGCCTACTCATCCGATGACTAATGGCGAAATAGTCACTTAAAAAGTCAAGTTTCAAGTTGCAAAATCTATCTTTAAGCGATAAAGTAGTCATCGGATGAGTTCTGCGAAGTTTTCAGCCATGTAATTAGTTCAGGCTAAATGTTCTGTCGGGTACTAAGCAATTGGTATTATAACATATTTGGACAAGGCTCAAAAACAAGAGGGCGTTTCTTGAAAATCAGACAACTTCAATCGTTCCACCTCGACGCTTGTCACCTGCGGCAGTCCATGTTTGGGAGTCGGAGTCGGTTCGAGCGACGGCGTGGGCTCCACCAAAAAACATGTTCCGCTTAGGCCAGCGGTTGATGTTGTAGCCAAACGTTTCAAACTGGTCAGCCACCGCGGGCAAAATTCCTCCCTCAAGTTGGGTTGTACCAGCCTCAAAATGAACTCGAGCCGCGTTCACGGCTTGCTCTAAAGGTAGCTTAAAGTCGATCACATTGCTCAGGAGTTGCAAAATGGCCGACCGAATACGATTGCTCCCACCGCTCCCCGCCGCCAATATCGGCTCACCATCTTTTAAGACCAGCACCGGACACATCATGGTGGTTAATCGTTGCCCGGCGGGGAGTTGATGAAATCCATTCGGGTGCAGGTCAATCTCACCCAACATATTATTGAGCATGACTCCGGTATCGTCAACGATAAAACCAGCATTTTCTCCAGAGGAGGTGGTAATCGTGACCAACATGCCGTCTGCATCCGCAACGCTAATATGGGTTGTGTTCGATGGGCCGGGCGATGGTTCCGGCTCAGGAAGAGGGGATTCACCGGCCAAGGTCTGCCTCAGTTTTGTTTGATAATCTGCAATCCTTGCGGGAGATAAAAATTTGGTAATAGCCTCGTTGATTGCCGTGGTGGTTGTTTGGGAGTGCAAAACCTGTTGATAAATCGCCTCCCACTCTGGACGGCTGATATTGGTCAAGCGCATCACTTCCGTTAAAATGCGGAGATGCTCAAAACTGTTATGAGTCATGGTCGATAAGGGTATTTGGGTCAATAAGTGCAAAGCAAAGGCAATTAAAACACCACCAATGGAGGCAGGAGGTGGCAACAAAATTGTATAGCCACGATAGAAGACTGAAATAGGCGTTTGGCTGATAACATGGTATGATGCCAAATCAGTTTTGGTGAGTAGACCATGATGTAACGTTTGGTCGGTTGCAATTTTCTGAGCCACTGACCCTCGATAAAATAAATTAGCCCCACTTTGGCCTATTTGTGCCATTGTTTTCGCCAAGTCAGAAAAGTATAATTTTTCACCCACCGTTGGTAAACGTCCTTGAGGCGTGTAAATTTGGGCAATGGGGGGGGTATCTGTTAAAATTGGCTCTAACAACTCCATCACATAGGCCGACGAATTGGTGATGGTTGCACCTTGCTTGGCTAATTGAATCGCCGGTGATAATATTTCTGATAAGGGCAATCGCCCTGCTTCTGTCGCCATCTGACACAAACCCGCGACCACACCGGGTACAGCGACACTGGCTCGCCCAATATAAAACGGTTGCTGGGCTGGGCCAAAATCAATAAAGATTTGCCGAAAATCAATATTCTCCAAATCATAAGAACCATTGAGGCCCGGCATAGTACTAAAAAAATCATATACTATTGGCTGTTTGGTGGCTGGATTATAAAGTTGAGCGATGCCTCCACCACCAATGTTAACCAACGGCGACTCTGCGATAAAGGAGGCGAAAGATGCGGCAACTGCGGCATCAACCGCATTACCACCTTGTTTAAGTATTATTGCTCCAGCATTTGCTGTTTCTGGATGACCTGCGGAAATTACACCATGCACATGTTTACCCTGTTCAGAAGTTTATCGTTTATAGTTAGATCATGACTGTCAACTAAGAAGTTCGTAGTAGGCTATCAACGTAAGCCGAGACATGTAGCACATGCTTCAGCCTGTGCCGCACAGTCTAAAGACTGTGTTACAATATTATCTGTCGCACGTTAAGTTGGTAGCCCCTTTGAGGGCGATGAATCGCCTACTACAAACGTTAAGTTTACACTTATGATAGTTAGCCACAGATTACATAGATTACGCGGTTTTCTATCTTAATCCATGTAATCTGTAGTTCAGTCGATAAACTTTTGCCTGTTTAATAGAATTTAGCTGACTATTTTAGCATATCTTTAAGAATTGGCGAATTTGTACTGCATACTCGGATCCCAACAAGTTTCATACAAGGCAAGGCCAAAACTTCATACAACTCAGTTGATTAAAAAATCATTTTCTATTGAGATGAGTCTATTGCCCCATATTTAATTTTTTAGTATAATGAGTAATGGTTTTGTTAGGATAACCTGACGTACTAAACAGACAGCAAATATCTTACCCAATTTTTGTTAAATATTAATATTGTTATATACTTGTAACAAACATAGCCTGATTATTCTACTATCGTAATAATTACTCTGCTAAACCAATTTGCCCAACTAATCAGATATTAGCAATAATGGCTTTGTCTCCTCAACCAAAAAGTTTTACTAGAAAATAATTAAACATAGAGGCCATTTTAGATGGAAACAGCGCAAGTCCTTGACAAACCTGTGACCAATAAGTCGGATTTAGAACAAACCCTAATCAAAGCCAACCGCCGAGCGGCTTTGCTCAGCGCTGCGACTCAGGTTAGTCGTAGTTTAACGTCTATTTTAGACCCAGATGAGTTGTTAACGAAAACTGTTGATATTATTTGTGATGCTTATGGTTTTTACTATGCAGGCATCTTCCTTATTGAGGATGCGTCCGATGGTCGTCGTTGGGCCGTTTTACGTGCCGGAAGGGGACGTGCCGGACAGTTAATGATGCAACATAAGCACAAACTCGAAGTGGGTGGACGGTCGATGATTGGGGCGTGTACCTCCCTAAACGAAGTGCGGGTCGCATTTGACGTTGGTAAAGAGGCGGTTTGGTTTAATAATCCATTTCTACCTGACACCCGTTCAGAGATGGCTTTGCCTCTGGCGATTGGTCGAGATGTAATTGGAGCCTTGACCGTACAAAGTGTTGAAGAATCAGCTTTCTCCGACGAGGACATCTCTTCATTGCAAGCCTTGGCAGACCAACTAGCGGTTGCAATTAATAATGCTCGGCTTCACCAACAAAATATAGGCTTGCTTCAACAGGCCGCTCGACGGGCCGCGTTGCTTCAAGCAGGGGCACGAGTAAGCCGTAAAATCACTTCGATTTTAGATCTCCACGAGCTTGTGTTTGACACGGTTGAGACGATATGTGCGGAGTATGATTTCTACTACGCCGGAATCTTCTTGATTAACGAAGACCCAGATGACGATGGTCGAATATGGGCCATTTTACGGGCTGGTAGTGGCGAAGCAGGCCGCATTATGATGGAGAATAACCACAAACTCGAAGTTGGTGGTAACTCTATGATTGGCGCGGCGACTGGCCTAAACGAAGCCCGAATTTCGCTAGATGTTGGTGAAGAAAAAGTCTGGTTTAACAACCCATACCTCCCCAAAACACGCTCCGAAATGGCCTTACCGTTGCATATTCATAGTAAAGTGATTGGCGCATTGACCATTCAAAGTGAAAAAGAGGCCGCCTTCTCTCCCGAAGATATTTCATCACTCCAGATTATGGCCGACCAGTTAGCCGTTGCCATCAACAACGCTCGCCTGTTACACGATTTGGAAGGTGCTAACAAAGAGTTAGTCCGCACCAAAACCTTTGAAAGTATTGCTACGGCAACAGGTGAAACAATCCACTGGGTAGGTAACAAAGCCGCTCCGATACCAGCTTGTGTTAATCGTATTCGAGAGGATTTGGCGAATTTCCTATATATCTCTAAAGAACTTATTATAAATGCCAATGATGAGGTTCAAATTGTTCCAGTAGCCCAGCTACTGGTCGAAACGGGCGATTTAGTCGAAGAACGTTTCCCTGAAACAGAAGTCCGAGTTAATCGCCTCAAGAAAAGACCGCTCAAAAAACTACGTCGCATGCTTGACATTGAGTCGGTGTTAGAAGATTTGGAGATTATCGAAAACAGTGGTAATACAATTCTCCAGATTAAAGAGGATTTGATAGGCCCTGCTCGACGGCAACGCTGGCGACAGGCTAATGTTGTCGAGATCATTCAAGACAATATTAAAGGCATGGCTTTGCCAAAAGATACGGTTACTTATAGTATTGAAGGGAAGATTCCCACCGTTAAAGTTGACCCAATGCAAATGGGACGGGTGGTTATCAATTTGGTGAAGAACGCCATGGAAGCGATGGATGATCAACCCCATCCCCAAATTTTCATTGCGATGCGTCAAGAAGATGATGACTTTATTGTCGTCGATATTGCTGATAATGGGGGTGGTATTCCAGAAGAAGAGCTAACCAAAATTTGGTTAACGTTCCATACCAGTAAAGCCAAAAAAGGTGGTACAGGTCTTGGCTTACCGGCATGTTTACAAACAATGGAACGAATGGGTGGAAAAATCGCGGTCACGAGTGAAGTCGGCATCGGTTCGACCTTTACGCTACACGTACCGATTTATAAACCCGGTGATGAGGATCAAGAAGGTTAAAACAAGAAAGCAAAATCGAATGTCTGCTTTGTTAGTGATGACCTTTTTTGCAAAAAAGTAGCTGTTTGTTTATTATATACAAGTAAATCATTTTTAAATAGGGGGAATTGAGATGGGCTCAACCCAAACAGATGCGAATATTACATTAGAAAAAGCGTTACGAAGGGCTAACTTATTAGCAGCCGCCACGGAAGTTAGCCAAAACATCTCGCATATTACAGATATTGATGAGTTATTGCCTAAAACTGTTGATATTATTTGTGATGCTTACGATTTTTATTACGCGGGTGTGTTTCTAGTTGATGGTGAAGGTGAGTTTGCCGTTTTACGAGCCGGTCGTGGCGAACCGGGTCGTATTATGATGGAAAACAACCACAAACTCGCGGTAGGTGGCAACTCGATGATTGGAGCGGCAACAGCATTAAATGAAGCTCGAATCTCGTTGGATGTGGACACGGAAAAAGTATGGTATCCTAACCCGGTACTACCTGAAACACGTTCTGAGATGGCCTTACCGTTGGGAGTTGGAAGTAAAGTTATCGGAGCCGTTACTGTACAAAGTACGGAAGAAGCGGCTTTTTCCGATGAAGACATCTCGTCATTGCAAGCAATGGCTAATCAGTTAGCGATTGCGATTGAAAATGCAAATCAACGGCGAATGTTAGTCGATGCTCATAATGAGTTAATACGGACTAAAACTTACGAAGCTATCGCGACCGCCACAAGCGATGCCATTCACTGGATTGGTAATAAATCGGAACCGATTCGTAGTTCTGTAAAACGTATCCAAGATGATTTGCAAACATTATTGTGCGCGATTGCCGATGCACTAGTCGACGCGCCACAAGGTATCAAAGCCAATCCGGTTGTAGATTTGTTGATGCGAGAAACAGAGAATGTACATCAAAACAATCCTGACATGGCAGATATGCTAGAACGGATTAAACGTTTCTCACCAAAACGATTAGCCAGACATTTAAGTATATCTTCTGTACAGGAAGATTTGCAGATTATTGATGAAGCGGCTGTTCTCATTCAGCAAATTAAGGAAGAACTTATTGGGCCTGCCCGTGAACAAGCGCCACGTCCGGCAATGGTCAGTGATGTATTCCAAGATGCGATCAGTGGTCTACAACTACCTGCTGAAATCAAGATTGAAACCGACATGCAAAACGATTTGCCTCTGGTAATGGCCGATCCATTACAGTTAAATCGTGTATTTGTCAACTTGTTAAAGAACGCCTACGAGGCTATGGAGGAACAAAGTTCACCGCTGATTAAAGTCAGAACCCGACTTGATAACACTGGTCATAACGTTGTTATTGAAGTCGAGGATAACGGCGTTGGTATTGAAGATAGTCGCCAAGATAAAATCTGGATTAGTTTTCATACCACCAAAGGACTCAAAGGCCATGCTGGTTTAGGTTTGTCAGCCTGTCGATTAATTATGGAACAGGTCAATGGCGAGATTACAGTAGAAAGTGAATTAGGCACAGGCTCAACCTTTACTGTAAAACTACCGGCATACACGGGTAAAGAAGTCCGTGAAAAAGGTGAATCGGGTGAAGGTAGAATCCTTATCATTGATGACCAAGATGGTTGGTGTCAGTTTGCCGTTGAGACATTGGAAACACATGGCTACACCGTTGACATGTGTGATGACTCCTATGAAGCCGAGGATTATGGTGTTTACAACTTAATCCTATTTGATGATATTTTGATGAACGCTGAATCTGGTGATGTACTAGAACGTGTTCGTGTATCGGGAGCAATTAACAAGGCTTTGGGAATGACCTCAAATCCACGAGTAGAGCGTACTAAAGATCGAAAACTGTTAGGAGTATTTGATTTGTTACCTAAACCATATACTCAGGCAGATCTATTGAATAATGTTAAGAGTACTGTAGAACTGTTTACAGCACTTAGTATATCTTGAGAATGGAGCTAGATATCCAATGGATATAGAACCAAGAATATTAATCGTTGATGACGAAGAAAATCTATTACGTAGTATGGAAAAAACACTCTTTCGACAAGGGTTTGATGTTGGTACGGCTGGTGGGAATATAGAAGGGATTGAAGCCTTCGATGAAGCCGTTGAAGATGAGGAACCATTTGATTTGGTGATCGTCGATTTAAACATGCCCGACTTTGATGGAAACGAACAAAAATATGCTGGCTTAGACCTCTTAGCCAAAATTAAGGAAGATCATGATGTGCCAGTCATTGTTAACTCTGCTTGGGATGAAGTAGAAATTGCTAAGAAATGTATTGACGCTGGTGCTTCCGACTATTTTGTTAAAGGTCGAAACGAGGAAATGTTAAGGAAAATTCACACCGTACTCGGTATTGAATAGCCTTAACAAAATCGTAGCTTTTGAATAAATAGGGGCGTTGATTAAAACGCCCCTATTTTGACTTATAATGAAATTATACGAGAGGTACTGTGACTAAAATCACCATTATTGATTACGGTGTTGGCAACTTTAGAAATGTCCAAAAAGCATTTCAGTTTGTTGGCGCAACCGCTGAAATCACAGACTCGGTAGCTGTAGTCAATCAAGCAGAAGCCCTTGTTTTACCCGGCGTGGGTGCATTTGGCGATGCCATTGATAATTTGCGGGCGCGTCAATTAGACACTCCCGTATTAAACGCCGTAAAAGCAGGTAAACCTTTATTAGGGATTTGTGTGGGTCTACAGCTACTTTTTGAAGAAAGCGAAGAGATGGGGCATCATACCGGACTTGGTATTTTGCCCGGAAAGGTGCTTCGTTTTCCATACGGACAAAATTTAACCATCCCTCACATGGGGTGGAATCAAATTGAGGCTCGGCAGGAACATCCGATTATGGCTGAGATTGAGCAAGGTGATTTTGCCTATTTTGCTCATTCTTACCATGCGGTTCCGACCAACTCAACCGATATTATCGCTGAAACTGAATATGGCGCGTTTATCCCGACGATTGTTGGACGGGATAATATCTGCGCCATTCAATTTCATCCAGAAAAAAGTCAACAGGTAGGGTTACAAATTTTGAAAAATTTTGTAACTTTTGCCGGAGGTGCTTAATGGATATTTATGCCGCAATAGACCTAAAAAATGGCAAATGTGTTCGTCTTGTTCAAGGAGACCCCAATCAAGAAACGATTTACAGCGAATCGCCTGCCGTCATGGCCGAACGCTGGGAAGAGGTTGGCGTTGATTGGATTCACGTCGTCAATCTTGATGGGGCACTGGGTGATCCAGACAAATCAGCCAAAAATGTTGATGCTTTACAGTTAATATTAGACCGCGTCTCCACACCGGTGCAGTTTGGCGGAGGATTACGTACTCCAAATGATATCGACCGAACTTTATCAATGGGAGTCAGCCGAGTTGTAATCGGATCCATGGCTGCTGACCGACCTCGTCAAATGTTAGATATTTTGGGACAATTTGGCCCAGAACAGGTGGCTCTAGGCTTAGATGTAAAAGATGGAAAAGTTGCCACCAACGGTTGGCGTAAATTAGCCGAAACAGACGCGGGCAAACTGGTCAAACAGATTCATACCGCGGGGTTGGCTCATGTGATTCATACCGATATATCTCGCGATGGCATGCTAACCGGCGTAAATTTGGAAGATTCGATTGCTTTGGCCCAAGCTGGATTAAACCCAGTGGGCGACAAGCCACCATTTAAGGTTATTGTTTCGGGTGGCGTGGCTGATATTAACGACGTAAAACGAGTTAAAACGGCTGAAAATCAAGGTTTAGAAGGGCTTATTATTGGTAAAGCTCTATATACTGGCGCGGTTGACTTAGCTGAAGCCATGCAAATTGCTCATGGTTAGTGCAAATCAAGGCCCTTACGTAATTGTTTCGGTTCACCCAATCACCACAAAGACAGGCTCAACGATTACGCCTGTTGTTACATCCTGATACTGTTTCTCATATTTTTTCCGATTCTCATCGGTGATATGCTCACAGAAAAATATCAGTGATATTTCTGCTAAAGCCAATTGTTTGCCGTATTTAGCCGCATCGATCAACGCCTTGTCGTAGCCCCGTTGCCCTGAGAAACTCTTCACCTCCAAGCCATAAGTCTGACTACCATGCTTAATGATGAGGTCTATTTTGCCGTTACCGGTCGGGAATTCTGGGTGTATCAAACTGTCGTAATCATAGAAGAAACTTTGTAAATAAAGGTACAGATTGAAATGGTAGGTTGCCTCCATAATCCGGTCATCGGTCTTGCGGCGAGGAGCGTCCTTCAATAACCATTCTCGATTCTGTCGCAGATAGGTCTCATAGCGGCGCATCAGGTTGGCTACGTTCAGGCTGTTATCGGTGATGGTGTCAGACAAATCATCAAAGGGGTCATACACCTGGATGATATGACGGAACATATTTCTAGCGAAGGCGTTGAATATCCGCTGTTGCACGAAAGGACACGGAAATTTAGCGTAATATTTACCGATTTTCTCCTGCTCCCAACTAACAACACCATTCATATAAAGATAGTTCAACAGTTCATCATCATAACTGAAGGACATCTTTTTCTTTGTATTGAACAACTCTAGCACCACCTCTTTATACGGCTCTTGCTTGGCCTTGCTAATCAGGTTCAATATATTGTTGTTGGGTAAGATATGCAGAGCCGCGCCATAAACATTCTCAAAAAAGGGTAAGTCAATCGGCTTGGTGCGCTCTTTATTGAATCTATCCTCGGTCAACTGCTCACCTAGCCAACCGACCAAACCCGGTTGCCCCTGTGTCTCGTAGAATACTTGGTCTATCACGACTTGCTCCACCGTTTGACCACTCTCCCGTTCATACCAATGGAACATGGAATCAACCTCCTCATAAGTCAAGTTTGGAATCGGCATGCTCCGTTGCACATTGAAGGGTGAGCCGCTGACATTCTCAATACCTAACACACTCCGCACTCCAATCAGGGCTAGACTATGCAAACGACACCACTTCTCATCACTCGGTTTATGCCTCTCATTCATGCGACTGGTGTACAGCCTCCGAAACTCAGTAGCAAACTTGTTGATAAACTCTTGGCCTATAGAATCAAACTCATCTAAAATCAATATCAACGGCTTACTGAAATTCTTTTCCGAGAACAGGAGTTCCAATTCTTTCCAAGAATCAACCCTTGGAAAATCTCGCCGGAACCAATGGGTTAGACCATCAACTAACAATTCCAGAACGGCTTTCTCAGTTGTAATCTCACTAGACTGCATGGTCAAGATAACCACTTCAAAATCATTGCTAAGTTTGAGTTTATCAACCACCTCTCGCATAACCCAAGTTTTGCCTGATTGCCGCGGTCCCCATACGGTTATGTAATGACCGCCTTTTTCTGGTTCTTCTCCCAACAGGCTATTGTAGGCTTTGTTTATCAATTCTTCGCGGGGAACATAGTAATGTATATCTTTATCTACTTCTTCATAAGAATGAAATTTACGCATTTATATCTCCTATTATAATACCACTTGTAAAATCGCATATTTGTACCTCTGCATGAGATTCATAATGGTTAATTGAAAACAACGGGATTTGCCAAAAAAGAGGTATAGAATAATAATAGTATTATCTGAAAGTTGATTTTTGGCAAGGATTGGTTTTACGTTTTTATGAGAAGCCATCCATGTTTGTAGTCCCATTTCAATGGAGAGTCTTCAGTAAAGTTAAGGAGATGTAGGAGATGTTATGTTAGCCAAACGAGTGATACCATGTTTAGATGTTAAAGATGGTCGGGTTGTTAAAGGGATTAACTTTATCAACCTTCGCGACGCGGGCGATCCGGTTGAGCAAGCCCAAATCTATGATGCAGAGGGGGCTGATGAGCTAATTTTTCTCGATATTACCGCTTCCCATGAAAAACGAGGTTTGATTCTGGATATTGCTCGACGAGTCGCGGAAACGGTCTATATTCCTTTTACCGTCGGTGGTGGAATTCGCACGGTGGATGATATGCATGCCATCATCTCCACCGGGGCCGACAAAGTCAGCCTTAACACCGCCGCAGTTCGACGACCAGAGGTGATTACAGAAGGCGCGAAGGCTTTTGGTAGCCAAGCCGTTGTGGTGGCGATTGATGCTCGGAAACGGCTCGATGCGCTCGGTTGGGAGATTACAACGCATGGCGGGCGACAACGAACCGGCATTGATGCGATTGCATGGGCGAAAGAGTGTCAAGAGCGTGGTGCTGGAGAAATTATGCTAAACAGCATGGATGCTGATGGCACCAAAGCAGGGTTTGATATACCACTCACCAAAGCGATTACCGATGTGGTGACAATTCCTGTGATTGCATCAGGTGGGGCGGGAGCGAAAGAACACTTTGCTGAGGCAGTGTTAGAAGCTAATGCAAGTGCCGTGTTGGCGGCTAGTTTATTCCATTTCCGAGAGTTGTCTTTGCGAGAGGTCAAAGATTACATGGCTTCGCAAGGCATTGTTGTCCGGTATAAAAAATAACGCAAAATTTTATTTAGGTGCTTATATTGTGACTGTCAAAGAGTTAAAATTTAATGAGGCTGGATTGCTTCCAGCAATCGTACAAGATGCCATCAGTCGAGAGGTGTTGATGATGGCTTGGATGAACGAGGAAAGTTTACAGTTAACCATTCAATCGGGCGAGACATGGTTTTGGAGCCGTAGTCGTCAAGAGTTATGGCACAAAGGCGGAACCAGTGGTAACACTCAGAAGGTGAAAACATTATATTATGATTGTGATGGTGATACCTTGTTGATTCTTGTCACTCCTGCCGGGCCGGCCTGTCATACTGGTGAACAAAGCTGTTTTTATCGAGATATTCCGCTTGCCAATCAATAATACATAAAGAGAGATTCCATGCCTGACTTTATAACCAATCTAGCCCAACTCATCGCTGACCGACAAAAAAACCCAAAAGAGGGGTCATATACTAATCAACTTTTAGCAGATTCAACCAAATCGGCCCAAAAAGTGGGGGAAGAGGCGACGGAGGTGGTCATTGCCGCGCTGACTCAATCGGATGAACGATTGATTGATGAATCTGCCGATTTAATATATCATCTGTTGGTGCTACTCCGCACCCGTAATCTCGATTGGACCGAGGTGGTAGCCCGATTGGAAGAACGACATCGCTAATCAACCGACCTGTTCATTTAGCAATAGCTCAAATTTATCTATTTTTGCGATAGGAATATCCACTTTAGGAATAGCTAACACGGAACCGTTATTTAGTAATAATACATAACAATCAGTGAAAATTTTCCACCCCTTAAGTTCGCGCCACTTCAAGCTACTTTCGCCTTGAGCAGTCTTTAACTTTACTCCTGTGGAACTAAATTCGTAAGTGGTTGTCAGAAAAACTGGGTTTTGCGGGTCTCGACTAATGCGCCACGCGTCAATACCGCCCATAATTACATAAACCAAAAGCGGTAACCAAGCCAAAAGCAACAACAGCGTCCAAGACCCATAAATAATGACGTAGGCAGTAAAAATCGTAGCAATCGCGGCGTAAAAATAAAATGGTTTACGGCTAAAATGCCGCCATAAAGCAAGGCGAATAAATGGCTCTTTGGTTAAAGTAGCTTGAATTATCATGAAATATTTTTACAAGTTAGACCTGACGGTTTCTAAAACCTGTCAGGTCTTTTGTTGCCCTCAGATATTACTCGGTTTCCTGTAAAGCTTCGTATAAATTAGCTTTTACGGCTTTTTGTTCGTCAGGGTTGGTTACGATGAGATCATAAAGACCAACAGGGATATCGGTGGGAATAATAGCCTTAAAGTTGGTATATGTTCCTGACAAAACACTTAAGCGTAAGTCAGAGTCACCCGATTTTCTCAAATCAACTTGGAAGTCACTATCACTTGAATCGAAGTTCTGCCCGGTACATTCTAAAAGCACCTCTTGGCCTACATTACCTTGTTTGGGAATACATTCGGTAATACTTGGTGCTTTTGGAGGGGTTGCGGTTGGAGTCGGGGTTAGAGTTGGAGTCGGGGTCGCATTGGTCACACAGGGAAACTTAAGCGGGTCGTTGGTGTACGCTTTTGGGGTTAAGAAACTGCGATTATTTGGGTTGCCGGGATTAACTACTAGTAAATCATAACACCCTTCAGGAATTGTAGCAGGAATCACCGCTTCTACATCGGTACTCGTCGCTCGGACAATCTCCAATGGAAAACTGAGGCTATTTGGCTCAACCATGATCAGTTCAACGCTAAAATCGGCCTCTGTTCGGATGCCCCCCTCATCAAGCAAACCCAAATTATGACCAAAAATAAACAGGCGTACCTCTTGACCAAGTTGACCATCATGCGGGCTTACACTGTCTATAGTTGGTTGAGCCGGGGTCGGGGTGAAGGTGGGCGTTGTGACGGCGCGGGGCGTGGGCTTATCGGTTGGTACGATTGTTGGTGTATCGGTCGGGGTGGGCGTAGGTGGAATAAAGGGTAGATAGATATATTCATTTGGTTGTAAGGTCGAGGTGCGGCAGTTGGCTTGTTGTAGATCATAGGTGGTAGAGTCAACCCGCGAAGCCAAAGATTGCCAATCGTCGCCTCGCTGAATTTGATAAGCCGGCCATTCTAGGGGAGTGCGGTCACAGTCGGTCAGACGAACCACAGGAGTCTCTGTCGGCGTTGGTTCAGGTGTATCCGTATCCGTATTTGTGGGTGTGGGAAGCGGTGTTGAGGTTTCAGTAGCCAAAACAGCAGTGGGGGAGTCGGTAGCCGTTGGTTCAGGCGTATCCGTATCTGTGGGTGGGACAGATGTGTGAGTGGCGGTCGCGGTCGATTGGGCAACCTCAGTGGCGGTCGCGGGTAATGGAGTTGGTGTTTGGGTTAGTTGTTGATCTTGTGTGGCCAAAAAAAGGGCGGCAAAGATGGTTATAATCACCACAATACTTGCCGCAACGCCTATAATAATTCGTTGTGAAGGGGATGACATGGTATTACCTGCCTTGTTTTTTGATATGGAGCATTTGAATGGTGGAATGAAATTATAATTCACCATTCGCTATTTACCATTTTTGTTTTGCATGTAATTCTTATGACGCAAATTTATCTTTTTAGGTGGTAGAAAATCATTTTATACGTCAGAACTTAAATCTAGCGGGGGGAGTGTGCCTAAAAAGCTACTCCAAGGATCGTCACTTTGCTCGCTGATGGGCAAGATAAAGGAGAAGATTGTTCCTTTGCCGATTTCACTTTCGGGCCATATTTGCCCCCCATTGGCTTCAATCAACGATTTAGCGACCGCGAGGCCGATTCCGGTTTCACCTAACCCTTGAATGAGCGGATTCGAGGCTCGATAGAACCGGTCAAAAACTCTGTTTAAATCTTCATTCGGGATGCCCCCACCTGTATCTTGAATCCGAATGATTAGAAACGGTGGCTCTGATGAATTATGTTCATTGCTGCCATCACTCTGAACATCAGCCTGAATGGCAACCATGCCATGTGGCGGGGTGGCTTTAATCGCATTACCCAATAAATTGATCACAATTTGATGCACTGAGTCCGGGTCAGCCTCAGCCATTGGCAAATCGGAGGAGATAGATTGTTCAAAACTAATATTTTTTTCTTCCATTTGAGTCCGTAAGGCAATTACCGTATCCTCAATGATTTCAGCCAAATCTATTGCGGTTGGATGTAACTCTAGCTGTCCCGCATCAATGGTCGTAATGCTGATTAAATCGTTCAGCATATTCGTCATCCGGTTGGTGTTTGCTCGAATACGTTGTAAAAATTTGCGCTGTAATCGATTCAGTTCTCCAACCGATTCGCCTAACAACAGATCGGTGTAGCCGGTAATTGAAGTCATAGGAGTTCGCAAATCTTGGGATAAAGAGGCTATAAATTCGTCTTTAGTTTGTTGGGTTTCAGCCTCTGCGGTATAATCATATAGAATCGTAACTGTACCGTCTATCTCATTTTTATCCGTAGCAATAATCGGACTAACCGTCAAACGAACGATATGTTTGCCGATATTAAGTTGACCTGAAATCAGGTTTCGGCGGTTAACGTCTAGTTGCTGAACTGTTTCATGCCACAGGTCACTATCAGCAAGTTTGGTCAATTTCTGACCACGAAGCGTGTCTTTCGACTGTCCAAAAAGTTGTGTTGCGACTATATTAATCTGTTGAATGATATGATTCGCATCAGCAATAACCACCCCACAACTGAGATTATCTAAATCGTGATACTGATTTTTTTGCTCCGAAAGAATCGGAATTGGCGCGGTTGGGGTTCGAGTTCTGGTCTTTTTCAACGCTCTAGCCAACTTACGGACTCGCTGGTTCGCCGCTTCTAGGGCATCGTTCAAACGATCAACCTCAGAGGTATCCTGTTTCAATTTCTTGATTTCGGTCTGTAATTTTGCTTGTTCCATCTCTAAAGTGGTAATTTGTTCTTTGTAATTCTCAATATTTTGAGATAACGCGCTCACCTGTTTACCTTTACGACCCACTTTTTCGACTTCAGTTTTAGCCCGATCCAACATGCGCTCTAATTTTGCCACATTCTCTTGGCTTTTCTGTAACGCATCCTCTTTTTCTTTTTGAGCCACTTCATAATCATACAAGCGTTGGGCAAATAAGGAGACCTCCTCTCGGCTTTTCTTCAGTTCCGTCTCCATCGCGGCCCGTCGTTTACCAGCCTCTAGTTCCTGATTACGCAATGTCCATGAGAGTTGTTGCGATTTACCCGAAACCGCGCTGTACGATTTGGCATGGCTGATGGCGGTTGTAACCTGTTCGGCCAAGGCATGGTTCAGTTCAACCTCTGCATTGGTAAAAACTCGTTTAGAAATCGAATTACCAAGAAGTAGCACCCCAATAGTCTCATCATTTTTTAATAACGGTTGAATCAATAATGGGCCGGCATCTTGCGCGCCCATCAAAGTAAACAAGAGTTGAAGCGGGGTATCATCTTGATACTCATCAATCTGAATTGACTGTTTATTTTTTGCGGCATGTTTAACCGCTGTCTGGTCATTTAAGGGAAAACTGACCGCTTCGCCACGCCCCTGACGACTAGGGTTATAGATAGAAACCAAACGCAACTGAGATAAATCGGTCTCTTCGTCGGGCAACGCCAAGGCACATTGGTCAGCATTTAGGGCGGTGGCAATACTTTGTGTCGCACCGTCTAACACCTCCGACAGTTCTAGGGAGGCCGTGATATGTCGCGTTGCTTTAGAGAGGCTAATCAACCCCGTAATCTGGTCTAAAGAAATCTCGCTCAAATCTTGGAGTTCCTGCCCACGAGCGACTAACGACTGCATCGCGCCTTGATAGATTGCCACCGTCAACAGCGGGTAAGCAATCATCTCAAAAACACGAACAAATACCGGAATATGGGGCTGAGTGTTCAGCATGAGGTGGGCAGCATAGCCCAATAACATAATGCCGAAACTGATGAGGACGAACAAACGCTCATCATTGTAGCGGTTACTACAATCAATAATCCCCAATAAAAGGAGAAGTGATTGCCAAACAAGGAAAAATATCTCCCACGAAGTTTGATTAAAATCGCTTCCATTCCATACGACCATCACCACGCCATAAGCAATAAAGGCCAAAACAGTATTGCCGATGAGAAACATCAATCCCATCGATTCTCGCTCGCGGAGAAACGGGGTGAAGCCCCACAGCAAAAAGCCCAGACTGGCCACTGTTAAAGCTCGTTCAAATGGCACATTCAACAGGTTCTCCGGTGTGGTAACTGCTGACATAAACAGTAACAAAAACTGTACGACAATTAAGCCACCAAAGGTAACGGTTAATCGGCGCGCTCGAAAAGATGTGTGACGTTGCCATTGCCCCCAAGCAATAAAAAAGGCGGCCATCACACTGAATAGTTTAAATAGATAATAGGCTAAGGTTATTTCTGACCCACCAAGTTCAAACACGATTATATCCTTATAGCAAAGATTAATTGATTATACCATGAAACGATACTGCTCAGAAAACAGTGACGATATTTCGGATTCAGGCAATGTGCTTTGTTTCCCGTATTTCTTTATGTTTGAAAATACTTTGCTGTCTCGTAGTCGAGTTAGGATTGTCACACTCATCTGTTTCACCTCTTTTTTGAAAAATTGATACCTGTCATCTAACTTTACTACTATTTCATATCCAGCGCAACTTCTAGATAGTTGTTTCGCCTTATGTTTATAGCCCATTTTTCCCACAAAAACAAAAAAGGCACTCCATCAGAGTGCCTTTCCACAATACGTATCACGCCATCTAAAAATGGCGGACTGGCAATTATTACCAGTTCACCGTTTCATTCTTCGTTCTTCATTTTTCAATTACACCGTCCGCAGGGCATGGTGCAATACCTCATCAATCTTTTCGGTCAAATGAAAGGTTAAATCTTGGCGAACTTCTTCTGGTAGGTCGTCCAAATCCGGCTCGTTTCGTTTAGGCGCGATGATGGTGGTCAGTCCGGCCCGATGAGCAGCGAGAGTTTTTTGTTTCAGGCCGCCGATGGGCAAGACCTGCCCTTGCAAGCTGACCTCGCCAGTCATGCCCACCTCGGCTCGGACGGGTCGCTCACTCAGCAACGAAACTAGGGCCGTGACCATGGTCACGCCAGCCGATGGGCCGTCCTTGGGCACTGCTCCGGCGGGTACATGCAGATGAATGTCCGCCTCGTTGAGTTTGCTGATGTCGATGCCTAACTCATGGGCATGGGCCCGGACATAACTTAGGGCAATCTGCGCGCTCTCTTTCATCACGTTACCGAGTTGGCCGGTTAGGGTTAGGCGGTCTTTGCCGACCATGCGGGCCGCTTCGATAAACAGCACATCCCCGCCCACGGGCGTGACGGCCAAACCTGTAGCCACACCGGGAATCTCGGTTCGTTGGGCCGCCTCAAAGAAAAATTTCGGTTTGCCCAAAAACTCCCGTACCGTGTCAGGAATAATCAAGGTCTGCTCGGTGAGGATGGTCTTTTTGTTATGCCCATTCTGGGTGGATGCGCTATCCGTATCGTCATGCCGTAGAGCCACTTTAGTGGCCACCTTACGAGCAAAGCGGCCAATCTCTCGTTCCAGATTCCGTACTCCGGCCTCGCGGGTATAATCTCGGATAATCTGGCGCAATCCGGCTTGAGTGTAGCCAATCTCGTCCGGTAGCAGTCCGTTGGCCTTAATCTGACGTGGTATCAAATATCCCTCGGCGATAGCAACCTTCTCATATTCGGTGTAGCCGTCCAACTGAATCACCTCCATGCGGTCAAGCAGAGGGGCGGGGATGGTGTCGCGGGTGTTGGCGGTGGCGATAAACATGACCTCGCTCAGGTCAAAATCAACGTCGAGATAATGGTCACGGAAGGCGTAGTTCTGTTGCGGGTCTAGCACCTCTAACAGTGCGCTACTGGGGTCTCCCCGCCAATCGGAGCCGATTTTATCAACCTCATCTAGCATGAAAACGGGGTTACGCGTGCCGCATCGTTTCAGGGCTTGGATAATCCGGCCCGGCAAGGCTCCGATATAGGTGCGCCGATGGCCTCGAATCTCGGCCTCGTCACGCACGCCGCCCAAACTCATACGGGTAAACTCTCGGCCAAGGGAACGAGCGATACTGCGCCCTAAGCTAGTTTTACCGACTCCGGGCGGGCCAACAAACAACAAAATCGAACCTCCGGCTCGGTCTTGTTCGCGGCCCGGTTCAAGCGGTTCTTGGTCAAATTCTCGCTCAGATCGGAGTTTCCGCACGGCCAGATATTCTAGGATACGCTCTTTGACATCATCCATGTCGTAATGGTCGGTGTTGAGTACGTCACGGGCGTTGCTGATGTTCAGGTTATCATCGGTCAGTTCATTCCAAGGGAGTTCAACTATCCAGTCGAGATAGGTCTGAATCACCCCATATTCTGCCGACTGGGGTTGGAGTTTTTCGAGTCGGTTAAGTTCGCGCAGAGCCTCTTTTTTCGGATCTTCGGGCATGCCGCTCGATTCAATCTTTTCGCGGTATTCAATATTGATAGCCTGTTCATCATCTTCACCCAACTCTTTCTGGATGGCTTTGAGTTGTTGGCGCAGATAAAAGTCACGCTGAGTTTTATCCAACTCGCCCTGTGTCTCAGAACGAATTTGCTGACCAATCTCCAGCACTTCCAACTCGCGGGACATAATCTGCACTAGATTGGTCATTTTGCCTTGCAAACTATCCTCAAAAAGCAGGTCTAAACGGTCTTCAAACTCCATGCGGAGATTGGAGGCGGTGGTGTACATGACAATGCGGGGGTCTTCGACTTGGTCTAAAAACTGGCTGACTTCGTTGGGAATTTGGGGCAGATATTCGACAATGTCGTTCGACAATTCCACAATCCGCCGCCGCAGTGCCTCCAAGGCCGACTCGGACGCATTAGCTATCGCATCGGGGCTAATCTCGATATCAGCCGTAATGTAGGGGTCTTCCTCAATCCACCTTCTGATTTTGAATCTCTCCAAGCCTTGCACAATCACTTGCAGAGAGCCTTTGTCGCTTCGTAACACCCGATGGATTCGGGCCACAACGCCGACTTTGTACAGTTGGTCGGGACTAGGTTCGTCAACATCAGGCTCTTTTGAAACTATTAGTCCAATAATATTATCGTTTTGAGATGCCGCTTTAATCAGCCTGACCGAACGCGGCACGCCAATACTCAGCGGTAAAATAATAAATGGGTAGGCCACTGTCCCCCGTAATGGTAAAATCGGTATCTTGGTTGGGAGAAATTCATTCGCCTCAGTTTGGGAAATCATATCATCAAGCAAACTAAACATGATGCCTCCTTGCTTATATCGTAATCATAGATTATAACGCGACAGTGTTAGATTAGCGTTAGATGAAAGAAACCAATGCCATTAAGCTCATGATCATGACGGAAAATTCGCCACGAATCACACGAATTAGCACGAGTTTTCTGATAAGATTCGTGCTAATTCGTGGCAAAAACCTTAACATTGAATGGAAGAAACTGTCCGTTGGATTATCGTCGGAATCTTGTGGGTTGATTGTTTGGCTTAGGACAGGTAAACTAAGCATATCATCAACCTGATAAGTTGACAATCTGAGGGAGAAAATTATGTTCAAATCTCGCATCAAAAAATTATTACTGGGTTCTGTTTTGTTTGCCCTTTTACTGGTCAGTTTGCCGTTTTTATGGCGATTATTAACCGATTTATACTATCAATCTTACATCTATAGCCAAACAGATTTGCCCGAACATCGGGTGGCGGTGGTGTTTGGGGCGCGCATCTATCCCGATGGGCGACTGAGTGCCATGCTTCAAGACCGCGTCGATACGGCTATTCAACTGTATCAAACGGGTAAGGTGGAGAAGTTGATTATGAGTGGGGATAATCGTTTTGAGGATTACGACGAGCCGACTCGTATGGCTGAGTATGCGATTCAGCATGGCGTTCCGGCGGAGGATATTCAGCCCGATTATGCCGGACGACGCACCTACGACACCTGCTATCGGGCCAAGTCGATTTTTCAGCTTAATGACGCGGTGTTGATTACGCAGGGTTTTCATCTGCCACGCGCTCTGTTCACCTGTCGCAACTTGGGGCTGAATGTGGTCGGCGTTTCGGCTGATTTGCGACAGTATCATCGGGGGTCGATTCTGTGGTCACAAACCCGAGAGATTCCGGCTATGTCGCTGGCTCTGGTTGATGTGCTTCGCCGTCAGCCCGCCCCTGTCCTTGGTGATCCGATTTCGATTGAGTAGGGAAGGCTAAAACAGGAACACAGAGTTTCACAGAGACGCACAGAGGGGCACAGAGGGAAAAATAATTCGCTTTTTCTCTGTGAAACTCTGTGTTCCTCTGTGCTAATTCTAAGTACCGGACAAAACAGTTAGGACACAGATAAACGCTGATAAACACGGATTTTTTAGGCTTATCTGTGTGTATCCGTGTTAATCCGTGTCCCTTTTTTCTTCTGTAACAAGTTCAATCTTTTTTTGTCCTGTACTCAGGTGCTAATTAGTTTTGAATAACTTTTCTGTCGGGTACTGAGTTGAGTAGGTTCTGGTTAGATTCTAGTATGGAATTAAACAGGAGCCGCTAAATTAGCGGCTCCTGTTGTTTTTACAGAGATATGCACGATATGCGGGGAGAGGAGGTGGTTATCCTTTAACCGCGCCAGCCGTCAGGCCATCCACAATACGACGTTGGAAAAACAGCACCATGAGAATCAGCGGAATGGTCACGATAACCGACGCGGCCATGATGGTGTTCCACGGAATTTCACGCGCGTCTGCCCAGAGAAGAAGGCGATGGCAGGCTGTACTGTCCGAGATTGAAAGTCGAGGGTAAAGGTCATAGCGAACAGGAACTCGTTCCAAGCTCCGATAAAGGCCAATAACCCAGTGGTGACTTAGCTTGTCAAACTATTTTCTTCGTCCCTTATTTCAATTACAGTTCGGTTGACAATGAGGGTTATGAAGGAGATATTAACCAAAAAGCCAAGGAGCGGGATAAGGGTACCACTTATTAAGAGTAAACCAGATACAATTGCTACAAAAAGGGTGGGAATGGGGAATTTTAGGATTAGAACACCCGCATTACGAATCGCGAGTAAAAAAGACGGCTGTTTGAGGCGGGGATATATAGCCAAAGTGAATAGCTGCCATAACATCCATAACGATAATAGAACCGTAAACAGAGAGCGAAGCAGTGTCCCTATTAGAGTATGGGCTAGGGGTGAGGTTAAGCCAGTGTAAAAACGAATATTACTTAACAAAATTGCCAAAACGAGTAGATTGATTGCTCCCCAAATAAAGGCGGGTTGTTTGAGTTGCCAAGCGGTTGTAAAAAAACTGTTGAGAGAAAGGGGCTGTTTTTGAGCCGCTCGGTAGGCCAGATGGAAAAGAGAAAAGGTGGCTAAGGGCCAGGGGATAAGAACGATGGTTCCGATGATTACCAGCGGTAAAAACCGAATAAGTGCGCCGTAGCCTAGTAACAAAAAACCGGGGATTGAGGCTGTTACCCAAAACATGTTAAACAGAACAAAAAAAAAGGTATCCTCTCTGAAATCATCAAAACTTTTGCGAAGGATTAGCCACGGATTCATAAAATGCATTACTCGTTACCCATGTTTGTTATGGAGGCACTTGTTACCCGACAGATTGGTTTAGGAAAGGCTAAAAACGGTAACACAGAGGTTCACGGAGACACACAAAGATACACAGAGGAAAAAACCAGTCTCTTTTTTAAGAAACTCCGTAAATCTCCGTGTCCCTCTGTGTTAATTAGTTTAGGCTAAAAATTTTTGTCGGGCGGGCAGTAAGATGGAGGCATGAACGATATTATCCTTTTACCCCACCTGCGGTTAGGCCAGAGATGAGATATTTTGAGGAGTAAAGGAACAAGGCAACAACCGGAATCATGACCATAATAGAGGCGGCGGCGAACTGCCCCCAAGCGGTTTGGAACTGGCCTTGTAGGGCTTGTAGTCCTAAAGGCCAGGTCCAGATTTCGGTGGAGTTGGCTAAGAGAACCCGAGCCAACAGATAGTCGTTCCATGCTTGCATAAAGTTAAACAGGAAGACGACAGATAAAGCGGGTGTGGATAATGGTAGAATAATCCGATAAAAAGCGGCAATTCGATTGGCTCCATCAATGAGAGCCGCTTCCTCCAAGTCTCTGGGGATGGTATCGTAATATCCTTTCAAAATCCAAACGCTAAAAGGAATGGAGCTAACCGAGTAGGCGATAACTAACCCTCGATAGGTTCCTAACAAACCTAACTTAACCGCTAAAATGTAGATTGGAACCATCAACATCGCGGCAGGAATCATTTGAGTCGCTAATAAAAAGAGCATGCCAGTGTTACGACCGGGAAACCGCCACCGAGAAAAGGCATAGGCTGAAGTGGATGAAAAAATCACGCCGACAATCGCGGTAGAAACAGTAATGGCTAAACTGTTCCAGAGCCACAACATAAAATCCTTTTCAGTAACAACTACAAAATAGTTGTTGAGAGTAGCATCGCTTGGAATGATAGCGAGAGAGGTGGACAGCAAACGGTCACCGGGGCGGAGCGAAACACTTAATACTCGCAGAACAGGGTAGATGGCAATAATTGAGCTAATGATGAGCGCGAGATGGATCAACATTCTGTTAAAAGGGCTATGTCCCCGTTTTGCTCTAAAAAATCGTTGAAAAGCATTATCCTTGTTGGATGAATCGGTGGTGACACTCATTATTCATAAACCTCCTTAAGACCGTCGCTAATCCAGATATAAAAGATTGAGTAGAGTAATAAAATGATAAAAATGATAAAGGCAAATGCGGCTGAGAAACCATACCGGTTATATTGGAAAGCCGCTCGGAAAAGGGCTGTGACCAGTATATCACTTGTTTCTAGCTCAAATTGGTTGATGAAGAAAGGCACGTTAAAGTTATTAAATGTCCAAATTGTGCCCAATACAATGGCGGGGGTCATCACTGGGCGTAATAAGGGAATGGTGATGTTGGTAAACTGTTGTAGGCCACTCGCTCCGTCGATTTCTGCCGCCTCATAGTAGTCACTGGAGATACTTTGCAAGCCTCCGAGCAAAATTACCATCATAAAGGGAATACCGAGCCAGATGTTGACGATACACATGGCCGTAAAGTTCCAGAATGGATCGGTCATCCAGTTAATTTGCTCTAGTCCGAGGCGAACGAGTATAAGATTGACGAAACCATACTCAAAATGGAACTCTCCTCGCCAAGCTAACACGGCGATGACTTGAGGAATAGCCCACGGTAAAATCAAGAATGTTCGATATATCCCTCGGCCTCGAATGGGCTGGTTGAGTAAGATGGCAAAAATCATGCCGCCCACTAAATGGAATACCATGTTAATGAAGGTCCATAACACTGTCCGAAAAAAAACTGGGAAAAAATAGACCTGCTTCAATACCGGTAGTCGGAATACATCGGCATAGTTTTTGAACAAACAGTCGGTTAGCCAAAAGTTAATGTTTTCTGGTTTAGCTTGACAGGCTATCCAAGTATATTGCGCTTTGTCGCCGAAACGACGTAAGCTCATGTTGGTAAAAGAGAGATTTAGCTCCCATAACAGTGGATAAATAATCAAAACAATCATGCCAAAAGCGGCTGGGCCTAACAACATAATGGGTAAAGTATGAGGGCTTTTTAAGATGACCTTAAAGATAAGGAACAAAACGAGTTCTAAAATAATTGAGCCTACGACAATGAAGGCAACCGTCCCACCTACTTCACTGATACTGCGTACAATAACGTCTAATGTTAAACTATCCATTTACTTATTCTTCTCCTGAACACTTAGTAAAAACTGGCTTGTCTGAAGAACTGCAATCTTATAAAAAAGGCCAAGAACGATTGTCTGTTCTTGGCCTTTTTAGTGAGCTTATTCGAGCGTTAAGAGGCAGTTGTCTGCCGCTGTTTGCATGGCGGCGGCGGCATCTTCAGGAGTTTTTGTGTCGGATAAAATGGCGAGTAGTTCTGGTTTCATCGAGTCCCAGTTACAGCGCATTTCTAATGCGGTAGGCATTGGGACACCAACAACCATTTGGTCGGCAGAACCTTTTAACAGGTCATTTTCTGTAACGGCTGGATCATCCAGAGCTACTTTTAGAGCTGGTAAGCGGTTTAGTTCTTCAACCATTTTAACTTGGTTTTCTTCGTTGGTTACAAAGCCAACAAAATCTTTGGCGGTATCTAGTTTTGCACCACTCAGTTCGGCTGGGAACAAGAAGAAGGTACCGGCTGTATACGGAGCAGGCCAGTTGCCTGTGGCAGATACTTGCGGAATTCGAGCGATACCCAGTTTGTCGCCTAAGGTATCGGTATAACCACCAACACTCCAGTCACCGTTAATAATCATAGCCGCTTTACCTTCTTTGAAGAGGGTATCAGAACCATCATAGTCACTTTCTGCGGGGATCAGTTCTTCGGCAAATTTAATGTCGTGCATAAATTGCAGGGTAGCGGCCATTTCGGGAGTATTCAGAGTTGGAGTAACACCGTCGTCAGCAAACACGGAACCACCAAAACCGCCTAACCAAGGCACCATCCAGAATGGTTCAGTTTGGTTGAAAACTAACGGAATAATATCTTGGCCTTTGAGGTCAGCGGCCATAGCAATCAGTTCATCAGTATTAGCAGGTGGCTCAGGAACTAGGTCTTTGTTATAGAGCAACATTAAGTGGTTACCGTTACTGGCTGGTACACCCCATATCTTGCCATCTAGCTTGACTGCGGCCACAGCACTATCGACATATTGGCCTAAATCGGCTAACCCTTCGACTGGCTGAATCAACTCGGCAATTGTGAAGGGGCCAGCATGGTCACTGACGGTGAATAGTAGGTCAGGTGAGTTACCGGCTAAGGCGGCTGTTTGGAAATCTTCTCGGAGAACTTCAACATCTTTATTGACAATCTCGAAGGTTACATTTGGATTTTCTGCGGTGTAAGCATCGGCGATTGATTGAAGAAATGGTAAGCCACCATCTGCTTCGCCTTCTTTTGTCCAAACAGTAATGGTCATTTCCTCGGCGGCTGGAGCGGCTTCTTCAGCTTTTTCTTCCTCAGCCGGGGCTTTCTCCTCGGTTTTTTCTTCGGCGGCGGGTGCTGGAGCCTCTTTTTCTGGTGTTGGAGCCTCACCTCCACCACATTGAGCGGCAACCATCATTACAGCTAACAGTAAAACAGACAATATTAAAATTTTCTTTCTCATAGTTATATCCCTTATCTCCTCATAATAGGGTATTACAAAATTAAACTTCTAACAGTTAAATAGTGAAAAATTATACGAAAGCGTTTCCGTGCAAGCGGATGCAGTATACTAAACTATCAAGAGTTTGTCAACCCTTTATTTCGTAGTCCTAAAACCTCCCTCTCGGAAGCGTTTCCGTATCGCCAGTATACTAAACAATAAACTATTTGTCAACCCCCTATTTTAATTTCATTAAATAGATTTCGGGGTGAGGTGTTTCAACAAATTTGTTTTGAAACACCCCAACCGGAAATCTCTATACGCGATTCCTCTTTGTATCTATAATTTTGGGTTACAGTCTTTCAGATAAAGATTTTCACTCGGATGGACAGACCCTAAAGGTTTTAGAAACCTTTAGGGTATTGAACTGCAAAACATTATCTGAACATCTATAGCTATAAATTTACTATTATTGGTTGGGAGAGACAGTGGTTTGACGAACGATTAGTTTTGTTTCTAATTGAATAGAACCTGCGTTATAGTTGGGGGTGTCGATGGTATTGAGGAGTAGCTCTACACCCTGAACGCCCGTTTCAAAAAGGTGTTGTCGGACGGTTGTAAGTTGGGCAAAATGAGCTAGTTCAATATCATCATAACCAATAACAGATAAATCACTTGGGACGTTAATCTCTAACTCACGAGCGGCTTCGATAACACCCAAAGCTAACTCGTCACAAAAGGCAAAGATAGCAGTGGGCCTATTAGTTTGTTTGAGTAGTTTCATACCAACTTGGTAGCCTTTAGCTCGACGATGCCACCCAACTCGGTAAAATGAGGGGTGAACATGTAAACCCTTGTTTTCCATGCCTTGACAATAACCAAGATACCGATTTTGGTTAAAGCTAGAGCCAAGCGGATCTTCCAAAACATCACCAACATAAGCAATGTTTTGATGCCCTAAATCAGCGAGGTATTCTACTGCTTTACGAGTGGCCGCAATATCATCAATATATATGTTCGGCAACTCTGGGTGAAACGACTCAACTAGCACTGTTGGAATTTTACCTTGCTGAATTTGTTTTAAGTCTTTATCCCGCATGTTGAGGGAAAAGATTAATAGGCCGTCAACACGACCACGGCGGGGAACAGTTTGAAATACTTTATCTCGTTGCGGGGCATTCTCAACCGTAAATAGATTGATATCATAATCCGATTCTACAATGACTGACATCACACCTCGCAACCGTTCTATTTGAGCGACGCTAGTAAAGTAGGGGATAATGACAGCAATGCTGTCAGTTCGTCCCATCGAGAGACGACGACCACTACTGTTGGGGATAAAATCTAATTTGTCAATGGCCGCTAAGACCTTTTCGCGGGTAGCTTGACTAACAGGACGGCTATTGTTGAGTACACTCGAAACAGTTCCAATCCCTACGCCCGCTTGTCTTGCAACATCATGAATTGTGTTTGACAAATTACTGTTCCTTTTCTTCTTTTACTTACTCGGAAACGCTTCCGAGAAGTTTTAACAGTATACTCCAGTACTAAGCATTTGTCAAGCCCTTTTTTGAAAATACCTACATTTTAATGGTCTGTTCGAGAAGTTCGAGAATAGGTATGTTTCTTGAGGGTAAATTTGCTATTAAACTCTTCATTCCACTTCGTTATGTTCAGAGTGACATGGTCATCAGTCAACATGGCCACACTACCGACTTTTTTCTTGCTACCCGACAAACTGGTTTCGAGAAAGTTAAAACAGTAACACAGAGGACACAGAGTTTCACAGAGGAAAGAATAACTCGTTTTTTCTCTGTGAAACTCTGTGTCCCTCTGTGTTACTCTGTGTTATAGTTGTTCAGATAAACATTTTCAGTCGTTACCTTCCCGGGCTATCAACGTAAGCCGAGATATGTAGCACATGCTTCAGCCTGTGCCGCACAGTCTAAAGACTGTGTTACGATATTATCTGTCGCACGTTAAGTTGATAGCCCCTTCCCGCAAGTTTTGAACTTGCGGGAAGGTTGGTCTTGAATTGAAAATTATTTTCTGAACGACTGTAATTAGTCTGGGCTAAAATTTTTGTCGGGTAGTAAGACTTTTTTTACTATTGTTGTTCAACCACAACCGAGATAGCGACCACACCATCGACATTAAGTTCTCCCTGCACAGTCATATAATACCCTTCTTTGCTGTATCCGGTGGTGATTCTACTCTCATCAGTATCGTTCAGATTAGGGTCAACCTTCCACCCCGCGGCCTCTAACTCATTATAATAGAAGTTACCGACATCATTAAGGGGTGAGGTGGTTATATAATCGGCGGTACTATTTGTCACCGATAGCTCCTCGGCATCGACCATAATCGGAATTTGATTACTCAAATTTTCGCTGACTTCTAGGGTGAACGGCTCTGGGGTTGGAGCATCGGGCAACAGAGCCATCGCGTTTTCCAGATCAGTCGGCAAAACAAACGAATCAAGCTCGGAAATCAGATTATAATTCAAGCGCAAGGAATCATCATTTGTGCTGACCATCTCTATTTTGATAATAACGGGCGTATCGACGGCAACCCAAATCGCTCCCTTCCGCTCCTCTTCGGTAAAATTATACCGTTCAGCCATGACCCCATTGACCTGCTCTGGGGCGGCGTTACGGATACCCTCTACGGGGAGCGAACCAGCCACCTCAGCTATAGCCGTGGCATCCGGCACGTAGATTCGGCCCTTCTCTGCTTCTGGTAGCCATAGCCAAGGTTCAACCGGAGCATAACGTAAGTAAACGGTACCGTTCAAAACATACACCTCGGTATTACTCGTCTCGCTTAAATTACCAACCTTTATCCCCGCAGATTCAACGGTTAGATGACTGTTTCCAGAACTGTTCATCGTCTCGTTGATGATATTGATCATGCCATCGTTCTGTTTTAAGGATAGATTAGCTCGATAACTTGCCAACTCATCCAAGCCGGAGGTTAGAGATACACCACTTGGCAACGGACTGGCGACAAGTATAGTCGCGGTTGGTTCAACCTTTTCTGTGTTATCCTGTGCCTTTGCCGTGACCAATGGGTCTATTTTGACCCGCTCTGGCGTGGCGGTAGGAGGTTCTTCTCCTCCTAAAAAACCGCATCCTAGTGTGACAATCAACAAAAAACCAACTAGATAAAAATGACGTTTTGTATACATATCTTTAAACCCACAGAAATGCTTGAGCAATTTGCCCAAGCATTTCTCTTAATTTTCCTTTATTTGTTTTTGATTAATTTGTTGTAGATTAATTAAGGTTGATGAAGGTTATCTGCCTTCAACCATATTCTGAATTTGAGGCCAGATGACCCCACCAATCGCGCCAAAGAATACGCCACCAAGGGCAAACATACAGCCTGTTGAGACGGTTATCAAAAGACCATCCATTACGCCTGCGGTGAACATGGTAACCGTTCCATTTATCAGGCCGTATAACAAACCAGCCACTCCACCTGTCAACACACCACCAACAATGCCTTCGACTAAATTCTCTTTACCGGGGGCAAAATAGCCATAAGCCATGCCAGCCCCAATGGGAATAAGAAGCGCACCAAAACAATAGAACGGAGCCAAAACCAGATTTAAAAAATCACCCAAAGGCATCATGGCGATACCACCGCTTATCGCCCCCATCAATATTGCCGCCACTGCGGCGAAACCACCTGCTTTTAAGACACTACCCATATCTAACTTCATAATTATTTACCTCCAAATCAGTAAATTGTTTATTTTTTGAACATTTTTTAATTGTATTGCTCACAGGTCTATACGGCTGGATTGACCGGAAGTTGCATCATTAGCCTAGCGCAGAAGGGGTCTGCTGATGCCAATTGGTCGATTGTTCGTACCGATGCGCGACCTTTAAGATGGCACTTTCGCCAAGTGGTGGGCCAAATATCTGCAAACCGACCGGCATGCCCTCAGAGAAACCACATGGCACCGACAAGCCACATCCCCCAACCAAATTCAGGGTAATGGTGAATGTATCGCTCAGATACATCTCTAATGGATCGTCAGTTTTAGAGCCAAGTTCAAAAGCCACGGTTGGCGCGGTCGGGGCGACCATCACATCAACCTGTTCAAACGCTTGCTCAAAATCACGACGTATTAAAGTGCGAACTTTCTGAGCTTTCAGGTAGTAGGCATCATAATATCCAGCAGATAAGGCATAGGTACCGAGCATGATTCGCCGTTTGACCTCAGGGCCAAAGCCAGCCTCACGAGTCTCATTGAAGGTGTTCCACATGTCCCCTCCATCAACCCGCAAACCGTAGCGCACTCCGTCATATCGAGACAGATTAGCCGATGCTTCAGCGGTAGCAATCATATAATAAACCGGAATCCCGTATTCGGTATGAGGCAACGAGACCTCGATAATCTCAGCTCCCAAAGTTTTAAGTTGCTTGATAGCGGCTTGAATCGTCTCCGAAACACCCTGATCAAGCCCCTCAACAAAATACTCTTGCGGAACCCCAACCTTAACCCCTTTTAGGTCGTCACCCTGTTTCATTTCGGCTACATAATCCGGCACAGCATGGGTTAGGGTTGTCCCATCATGCGGATCATGTCCAGCCAAACAACCGAGCATGATGGCCGCGTCCTCAACATCGCGGGTCAGTGGGCCAAGCTGGTCTAACGAAGATCCATGAGCAATCAGCCCATATCGACTGACCCGTCCGTAGGTCGGTTTTAAGCCGACCACGCCACAAAAGGAGGCTGGCTGACGGATACTGCCGCCGGTATCTGTGCCTAATGCCGCCAGAGCTTCATAAGCCGCGGTGGCCGCGGCACTACCGCCACTACTGCCACCGGGAACTCGATTCAAATCCCATGGATTGTTGGTCTGATGAAAAGCCGAATGTTCAGTGGATGACCCCATCGTAAACTCGTCGGTGTTACATTTGCCGACGAAAACCGCTCCGGCTTGACGCAGTTTCGCCACCGCAGTAGCATCATACGGCGGGACAAAGTTCTCTAGAATCTTCGACCCGGCGGTGGTGGTTACGCCATGTGTCACAATCGCGTCCTTAATTCCAATCGGAATCCCCAACAGCGGGTTATCTTCACCTGTGGCCCTGCGCTCATCGGCAAAACGAGCCATTTGCAAGGCCAACTCTGGTTGGGTGCTGATATAGGCCCGCACCTGACCATCAACCGCTTCAATCTGTTCGAGGACGCTTTCGGTCAACTCAACCGAACTGATGTCGCCGTAGCGCAGTTTTTCTTGTGCTTCATGAATTGTGAGTTTGTACAGTTCCAATATTTAAGCTCCTGATAGAGAAAGATTTAGTCGAGAACGGCTCGAACTTTAAAACTACCGTCTCCGGCTTGCGGTGCGTTTGCCAACGCTTCTTCATTGCTAAGGCTAATCTGTCGCTCATCCACCCGCATTACATTGTGTAGGGGGATGGCACTGGTCATGGGTGGAACGTCGGTCGTGTCTAACTGCTGAATCATCTCGGCATATCCTAAAATAGCCGATAACTGCTCCTGAAACATCGTTTTTTCTTGCTCGGTCAGAGTCAATTTCGCCAAATCAGCAATCGTTTCCACATCCTGAATCGTTAACTTTGCCATATAGTTAATCGAGCGGTACTCCTGCACAAGTAATGAATTTCGGAGTGCAAAGCTTGCTTTGCCTGCACTCCGGATCACTACATCTGCACCACTACCGTTTATTCCTGAAAAGATACATCCCCATGATAGGGAGAACAGACGGCTTGTCAAACTTTATAGATTGCTAAAATTCGACAGAAGTTTAGCAATGAGTCCTAAATAAGTTGCGCGTTTCGACTTGGAGAAAAACTGTTTGCTTTACGACGAAAATCTGGCCTAACCTTAGGGTGAGGTTGGTGAGGCTCTTGATGTCAGCGGTAGTTATGTGGGGCGAATGGAAAAAGGTAAGAAAATACCCAACTTGGCTATGTTGCTTAAAATCTCTCATTTGTTTGATGTTTCTCTTGACCAGTTAGCAAAAGATGAGCTAGAACTGGATGAATAAAAAAAGCCGACCTGTGTAGGTCGACTTTTTGGTTATTACACGAGTGAATTCTAACGTTTTAACCAGCTACCTAACAATAAAACCATTAAAATAAGACTGGCGAAAATTGATAAATATATTTGGTTTTGGGGCAAAACATCACCACTTTGTGGTATAACTGGAGATATTTCTGATGCGGTTGTATTCGATTCATTGGTTGTGTTTTCTAGTTAAGAAAAATTTGACCAATCGAATATAGAATTTCTCTTCTCTAATACAACATTTGATGTGCTACCAAATACTTTGAGCATCGAATTCAGCCCTCCCGGATAGCTTTTCCCAATTGCTCGGAACTTCCAATCGTTTTGCAGACGATAAAATTCACCAAAAAACATAGCCGTCTTGAGACTAACATTTTCGGTAAGATTATAACGGGCTATTTCTCTGTTATTGTCATAATTTACAACTCGAATGAACGCATCTTTCACCATGCCGAAATTCTGTTGACGTTGTTTAGCATCGTGAATTGTGACCGCGATAACAACCCGCATAACCTGAGCATCCAGTTTGTTCAAGGTAATATTGATTACCTCATCGTCACCTTGATTGCTCCCTGTCAAATTGTCACCCATGTGCTGTATTGAACCGTTCGGAGCAGTCAGATTGTTGTAGAATATAAAATGTTTGTCTGACAAAAGTTTGTTGTTCTGCCCCAACAGGAACACACTAGAGTCAAGATCAAAATCATCATTACCACTAGCTTTAGCATTCCAACCTAAAGCGATTGATATTTTATTGAGACCGGGATTGCTTTTGGTTAATGCAATGGTACTTCCACTTGAAAGTAGCACACTCGACTCATCATCAGGCTTAGAGCGAATAACAATCTCTAAATCGTCACTTTTTTCATCGGTGTCGAGGTATTTGACCGTGGCTTGTAATTGTCGGGCATAGTTATGAATTTCATCAACAGTTTGGATCGGGACTCTGGTTTCACTTCGAGAATCATCAAATAATCCTAGATATTTTTGAGAACGATTGAAATGAAGACGACAAATAGCTTTGCGATTATTGTTATCAAGTAATACACCACAATAACTTTTTGTATCTCGAATAATAACTCTTTCAGGATTAGTAATTTTGCCCACTATAGATTTGACTATCTGATAACCAGTTTGCTCATCCTCAGTGGTAATAATCTCATCGTCATTGTCATCAGGCACGCTAGTACCGTGAGGAACGGCCTTTTTCATGGCTTTAAGAGCCTGTTTGAAATGTTCATTATCAGGATTGCTAAATAGTTGGTAAAGAGCTAGTTGGATAAGTGGACGGAATTCACTAACCATCTGACGTGTTTTCCTACCCTCATGAAATTCCGAAAGGAAAAATCAGACGAATTCATCAGATGGATCACTTAGCTCGTTTGCCATAACCTCCTGAATTTTCTTCCTATACACCAACTCTTGAGCTTTTTCGCGAACAATCCCCTCGTTGAAGTTATTTTTGGCAAACAAATATAGGATATTGAGTTGGCGATCGTTAAGGTTAGTTATATCAAACTCAAAAAATGGTGTTTTATCTAATTTGTTGTCTCTATCCAAATCTGTGAAAAATCGGTAATTAATACCATTAGTTAAAATGGCAATTTTTGCATCATCATCGGCATGAAAATAGCGAGCCAATTGAGCGGTTTGTTTTAAGGTCAATTTGACTCTAGTTTTTTTACATTCAACTAATATAACAACTTTATCATTTATTTTGAGGCCATAATCAACCTTTTCTCCTTTTTTACCAGCAATATCAGCCGTAAGCTCAGGAACAACCTCATTGATATTGGATGTATTATAATCAAGTATGGCTAAAAAAGGTATCATGATGACATGTTTAGTAGCTTCTTCCGTTTCCAAATTATTTATTTGATCAGGAATTTTAGCGGATAAATCAAATAATCTCTTTTTAAAATCCTTAAATTTCACAACTATCTCCTTCGTAAACTTAATTGTTTTTATATTCTAAATACCTGAATAATAAGAGATGATTAACGTTTTGAGTTAGTCGCAACCATCAGCATGCCAAGCCCACGACTCGCTTGACAAAACCAACCGCTCGACCTATACTGCGCCAAATAAAAAGGCCAACTCAAACCGCCCGCGCAAATGCAAGCCATGTCTGGTTGGGTGAACATACAAATTGTGTTGTTTTGTTACTTTTAAGTGTAATGAATCTTTCTGAGTGAATTGCCCCGCCCATGCGGTTTGTAATCTAGCTCCCCATCCGAGAAGCCTTAGCCCTTGTGGCAGGGGCTTTTTTCTTTTTGGCATCTTTGCCATCCTAATTATCAAATTAGACTCAATTATATCATTGAACAGGAGTATGGGGCAAATTTTACTTAAACAGGTCAGAATGTGTGCCAGTTCTTTCAAACAGAATCGTATTCTCGTCCAGTTTGTAAATCAATACCAGTCCGGTTCAATGTGGCATTCCCTACGACCTTGGTAGTTCCCGATTAATAGATGGTCTCGATAACGTTTCTCTAACGGTTCCTCAGCAATCAATTTGGTCATGACAACTTTTATTTTCTGTGTCTTTTTACCCCGTTTTTGCATCCATTTCAAATCTTTCTGAAACCGTTTAGTAAAACTTGGCTTACGCATCAAATTCCCAACTTCTCAAACATATCTTGGCTGTCTTCACACTGAACAATATTCTGTCCATCATCAGAGTCCAAAAAAGTTTGTTCGGTAATTTCATTAGGGATACGTTGTTCAAACGGAGACGCTTCTGAATCATAAAAGGCATCCCGTAATAGTTGCAAAATCGTGTCAACAAGGGTAAGTTTTTCCAATGGTTGAGCAATTAGGCTTTGAAAGAGCGTTTTAATCAACTCCATTTGCTCAACAGGAGATAGCTGTTGAGCAAAGATAATAGTTTCTTGCAATTGTTTGCTCATAAAATATTCCCCTAGTCATGATTGTTACCATCATCTACCTCCTCAAAAGCCCTGCTCTTTGGCGCATTGTGCTATCCTACTATAAATTAAGTTCGATTATATCATTGGAGTGGGTTAGGGACAAATTACTCGACAGGTTCCATTGGCTCCGGTTTGAGCGTGGCTTTTGGCATACAGCCAATTAACCACCTGCTGAACTCGCATGGCCGTGTTGTCAGCCTCTGGCAACTGGTCTCGCCACGGAGCGATTCGTGCATCAACAGGCTATCAACGTAAGCCGAGACATGTAGCACATGCTTCAGCCTGTGCCGCACAGTCTAAAGACTGTGTTACGATATTATCTGTCGCACGTTAAGTTGGTAGCCCATCAACAAACATGGCTCGTAGGACACGATCATGATCAAAAAAGCCGCTTCGGGCTAGAGCTTCTTGGAGTTGCCCGTCAACCAAAACAGACCATAATCAATCATGCCAATATTGAGGGCGTTGTAGGAGGCCAAGACATGCTCGTACACGTTATCCAGATTCGCTCCAGTACGCAGTTTGAGGAACTGCTTATACTGGTTGTAGAGCCATGTTGATTTCGATAGCCACAAAAAGAGAGTACAATCTCGATTCAGAATATCGAGGTTGTACGGAGTCACAATCTCCATGCGTTGGATTTGTAACCCCATCTCGTCCAAAATATGTTTGTAGCTGTCTACCGTCTCCAGATAGGGGACATCCCACATCTCGATAAAACGAGCGTAAATCTGTCGATTCTCGTCCGAGGCATTTACCACCTCATCGACGGCCAGCAAATCGGCAAAGGTGAAACAGCCATCCGGCTTTAAGACTCGACTGACCTCGGATAAAAAGGCTGGTTTGTTCGGAAAATGAGCCGGGGATTCAATTGACCAGACGAGGGAAAAGGAATCATCATGAAACGGGAGAGAGTCAGCACTGCCCATGTTAAACCGCACCTGCGACCAAACCTGCTTCTGGCGGGCGTTCTGCGTGGCTCGATGGGCGTTGTAGGGGGTAATATCGACTCCTGTGACGGTCAGGCCATGCCGTTGACTAGCATAGACAGCCGCCCCACCCCGCCCCGAAGCCACATCAAGCAGATGCCGATCTCCGGCATGGACGCTCTGGTCGTGCAGGTCGAGCAGGCCATGAGCCAGACGGTTAATCAACCGTTTGTGGCTGTTGGTATGCAGATGATACTGACCGAGCCGAGAGTAACCGACATTTAGGTAAGACTCCATGTCCGACCATTGGCTCAAATATTGATACAGATCGGCATGGGAGTTGCTATAACTATACTGCCCATGCACGTCACCGAGTTGCCATTTTTCGTTGCGAATCTGATGGGCAGGGATATGTTGCGAGTGGGATATGGTTGTGTCCATAAATTTTCCCCGATTTTCATCAGTGATCTTAGTACCCGACAGAAAATTTAATCTGAACTAATTAACTCTGTGTTCCTGTTTTAGTCTTCCCTAATCAACTTTGTCGGGTAGTAAGGTTGGCTAATGAAATCATAATGTCGGGTACTGAGAATCTTGTTTAATCCGTTGGCACAAATCATAAAAATGACGAAACGTGTTTAAGTGCGCTGTTTCATCAACACGGGCTATAAGTTGCTTCAGATAAGCTTCTTCTTGTACAGGTCCTGGGAGTTTTTCAGAAAAGCGAACCTTGCGTTCTTGACACAATCTCTTAAAATAAGCCTTGTGGAACTGCTGAATAGTGTGAAATTGTTCATGCTTGGGCATTAATTCAGGGTCATTATCAGCCACATTGTAAAACATGGTATAAGCACGTAAATCAGCGTCTTCAGGCGTTAGTTTATAAAATTTTCGGTTACCCAAAAACCATGTTTCGGCACAACGGTTCTGCACTACAATCTCTAGTTTGGCGATAGGCAAATCAATCTTCTGCTTTGTCAACGTGTTATACACATCTTGTTGACGCGCTTCAACCGTATCCTCATCTGCATCAAAACAGAGTATCAAATAGTCGTACAAACCGATATTGTTGACATTTGCAATGGCATGGGGCAAGTCCTCTTCTGTGATTTTAGGATACCCCTTCGCATTAAAAAGGTAATAGCTATTGGAAGTAACCGCATCAAAATGTTTCACCTGCCGTAGTTCCGGTAACAGATAACTCAACCATTTTGGATATAGCTTCGATTCGAGCTTGCCTTCAACCAGAAAATAGAGATTCATCGAGTCAGACCATCCTCAAACTCATCTAGTTGCAGGAGTTGCTTAAAGGCAGTGTGTTTAGATTTCCCCAATTTATAGTCATCTGGATGGTTAACTGTGACCGTGTTACCTTTACGGGTGACAATCCGCCAACATGGCATGGGAATATCGTTGATGATATAGGGATGATGGCTGGTGAAAATATATTGTAGTCTCCGCCTTTTTAATACCATCTCATTTACAATTTCGATACAATTGACCCCCAAACTATTCTCAAACTCATCCAACAAAATGACAGCATCGTCAGGTGCAAGATACATGTCGGTAATGAACATGAGTACCTTGAACATGCCCGCCGAAACCCGCTCTCCCGGTATCCAGTTGGTAACATGGGCTTCTTTAATGGAAAATTCGATGCAGTTATGCGGACTCTGCTCGGTTTTCATAACCAGAACATCTTGAACTGTGGGAAATATCTCCATAAAATCTTCTCTTATCTGTTGAAAAACAGGTAATTGATTGGTGTAAGCAAACCACAACTTTAAGAGTGTATTGTCCTCAGCAATATGCCGAATTTCCTGAACTGTTGGATATTCATCAGCCTGAACATCTCGCTTACTTAACTCAAAAACATGGGTCTGCGAAGGCCACGTATTGTACATCACATATCGAAAATGTTTATATATTGAATCAATCTCTGTATCGTTTCGGAGCAAGTAAAGTAGGCTTTGGTGATTGTTATTAAATTTATGGTTTGAGGTCGTTCTATCCAACCACAACTTTTCCTCAATAAATAACTGTTCGTTCAAGATTTCTGTAACAGCCGTATGTGAAGTTTCCGCAAACTGTCCCAACCAGTGATAGGCACGCCCGTCAATGGAGAACTCAACCTCCCATGACAAACCGGCCCGATTCTGCCCCATAACGACATGTTGTAGGTCAACAATGGCTTCAATAATCAGCGTCTTGCCAACCCCCGAAGCCCCGACCAAAAGAGTTAAATCGGTAAAGTCAACCTTATTGAGTTGCCAGTTCCAAACTATATCATGATATATCAGTGATTTGAGTTCCATGACTTACCTGCCTAAATTTTTTCGTAATTAATACGTCCATCTTTATCAATAAACCCACTATTTTGAAGTGTGTTAATTACCTTATCAATGTAATTATTATCATGTCGATGGTCAAGATAATTTCTTAATTTATCTTTAGTTTTGGGCCTATTTTTAAGTGCCTTGACTTCACGCATTGTTTTCTGCACATCCTGTGATAACCCCTTTTGTTGCTTTTTGTTAGGGGATGGTTTCGGTTTTTCCCGCTGTAAAATTACAAACCCAGTTAAATTTTCTTCATAAACACCCATCTCTTCATTGCTATAGCTCCGATAATCAGCATTGGCATAACCATGCCCCATGCCTGCTCCACCAGCAGTGACGATACGCCAACCGTCATTAATCAATTGGGCTAACTGCTTTTCTGCCTTGGCAATATTACCACCACGATAATTTTTAGGATCAAATGTAATCTCTACAATTTTAATTTCAGCCGCCATAACCTGCTCCTTGGGTACGATGAATTATTGTAACATGGTAACACAAAAACGGTTAAGTTTGCAAGGTGCAGGTAATGGTTCGGGGGATATGACCGCCAATCAAAAAGCCCGCGAATTATCACTCGTAAGAGAACTCTTGAGTCAAAAAGAGATACCATTTTGGAAGTGACTCATTCGCGTCAACTGGATTAGCGGTCTTATGCTGCACTCCCCCAACTACTCTATGCGCCCAGTATAAACTGAATTTTACGCCATGTCAACGAATGGCTAAGCCAAAAACTGTTGCCAATTAGCCTAACCGGAAAACGACGTTTATAATTCAAAGACAAGTTTACAAGTTTAAATGAACAGATCGGAGAATCGCCATGTCGATTATTCAAATAAAGAATCTATCTAAAAATTTTGGTCGTCGCACTGCTGTCAATGATATTTCGTTTGATATTGAAGCCGGGTCGTTATTTGGCTTTATTGGCCCTAACGGAGCCGGAAAAACCACCACCATCCGCGTGCTGACCACCCTGCTGAAACCATCTGCGGGACAGGTTTTGGTTGACGGTCATTCTGTGGTTAAGCAACCGCGTGAGGTGCGTAAGGTGATGGGCTACATGCCCGATTTTTTCGGGGTGTACAACGATATGACCGTGTGGGAGTATCTGGATTTTTTTTGTGGCTGTTACGAGATTGAATTTAATCAGCGCAAGAGCCTGATTAGTGACTTGCTGGAACTGGTCGATTTGTCGAAACGGCATGATGATTATGTCGATTCGCTGTCACGAGGCATGAAACAACGCTTATCGCTGGCGCGCTCTTTAGTGCATGACCCGAAGGTGCTGGTGTTGGACGAACCGGCCTCTGGGCTTGACCCCCGCGCCAGAGTGGAGTTTCGAGAGCTACTGGTTGAACTGAGACGATTGAACAAAACCATCTTCTTCTCATCGCATATTTTGTCTGATATTGCCGAAATTTGTAATCAAGTTGGCATTGTCGAGCAAGGAAATCTTATCAGCGTGGGCCATATCGACACCCTCAAGCGGCAACTGCGCGAGACTCACCATATCCGTTTGCGGGTTATGGGTGACACGGTGGAGCGAGCCAAGTCGATTCTCGCCACCAGTCAGGGGGTGGGCGAGGTGGAAGCCGACCCGGCCAGCGATGGAGATTGGGATATTATCGCCGAGTTTAGTGGCGACAAACCAGCCGTGACCACTTTGCTCAAACAACTGGTCTTGGCCGATGTGCCGATTCTCTCCTTTGCCGCCGAGACCGATAGTTTGGAGGATGTGTTCATGAAACTGACTGAAGGAGGCATATTATGACCAGTCACACCAACCCAATTATCGTCAACGAAATGCGAACTCGCATGCGGGGCTGTCGGGCGTATGTACTGCTGACCTTGTATCTTGCACTAATTAGCTGCATCACCGCCACCATGTACGTCACGATATACGACACCTCCACCGGATTATACGGCGATTATGACATCACCACGGCCAACGTCAGAGACGCGCCCGACATCGGCAAGGCGATATTTATCAGCACCACCATCCTACTTTTGTTCCTGATAACCCATATCGCTCCGGCCTTTACCGCCGCCTCAATCTCTGGCGAGCGGGAGAAACAGACCTACGACATCCTGATCACCACGCCCCTATTGGCCCGCCGGATTGTGTGGGGCAAGCTAGGCGCGGTCTTCCTGTTTCTGTTCTTGCTGATTTTGACCTCTCTGCCAGTGCAAAGTTTGGCTTTTTTATTTGGCGGCGTGGCTTTCACCGAGCTAATAATCGCCACCCTCGTGTTGGCCATGAGCGCGTTAGCCTTTGGTTCGGTGGGGCTGTACATCTCTAGCCTCAACCGAACGACGATGGTCTCGATTCTCTTTACCTACAGCGTTATCTTGCCCTTTGTATATGGCCTGCCGTTCATAGTTTTTTGGCTCGGCACCTTTACTTTGCCTGTGGTCGCCTTGATTGGTAGTGTTTACAGCGAACTAGCCAGCATGATTATCGGAATCGTAATGGCCTATCTGGCTGGATTTTTACTGAGTTTGAACCCTTTTAGCTCCGGCTTGCTGACCATCATCGCCGCGACCAATGGCAATGGATATTTTTTCTTCACCGAGCAAGTTTTCTATAATATTTCCATCCCCATGGTTTCCCCTTGGATTATCTATGTCTTTTTTTGTGTCTTTATCGTCATCGTCATGGCTCAACTAACCATCCGGCAACTGAACCAGATTAGTAATTTTTGACCTTAAAGGTAGCTTTGTCGATCCCGACCTAATGCCACAAGGTAAGTAAAGGAGATTAATTACAAAATGAGAAAATTTTGGTCTTATGGTTCACCATATACCGATTTACATTATTATGTGCCTCGCCAAGAACTAATAGATAAAGCTATCTTGAAATTAGTTGGCGAAAAATCGGAAAAAGGCGGGCACTACATAACTATCTGGGCCCCTCGTCAACGGGGTAAAACTTGGATAATGGGAGAGGTATTGTTCAGGTTAAGAGATGTCCCCGAATATGACGCTTTCGATGTGGTTCATTTACCTTTAGAAAGTTTGAAGTTGAAAACCAACGTTACAGAGATTATGCAAAAAATAACTGTTGAGATTTTAGAGCAACTCGGTCTAACTAAAACGCCAACAGATTTGGAAAGTTTGTTTAAACGAGATATTTTATCGAAACCACTCATCCTGATTTTAGATGAATTTGATGCCTTGATTCCAGAAGCCATCAGTGGTATCGTGAGTGCATTCAGAAACATTCATTTTCGCCGCTATCAACAAGCCAATCTGCCAAGTGGAGAACGAGATTATTTGCTACATGGTGTAGCCCTAATTGGGGTGCGGGCGGTGTTAGGTCTGGAAAATAAAAGAGGATCTCCCTTTAATGTACAACATAGCATCCATATCCCCAACCTGACCTTTGAGGAAGTGGAGTCGATGTTCAAATGGTATGAACGGGAAAGTGGGCAACAAATTGAGCAAGCCGTCATTAATCGGGTATTCTATGAAACTCAGGGCCAGCCCGGTCTTGTGGGTTGGTTGGGCGAATTGCTGACCGAAACCTATAATAAGCATAATCCGAGTATCACCATACGGGACTTTGAAATTGCCTACGCTGCGGCTGTGGATGCTTTACCCAATAGCAACATTCTCAACATAATTAGCAAAGCGAAGCAAAACCCCCACAAACAGTTGCTTTTGAAGTTGTTTCAAACCGATGAAAAGCTTGCCTTCCGTTATGATGACCCGGACACGAACTTTTTGTACATGAATGGAGTGATTGACCAAGAAATAGAAGATGAAACCAAACGTTATATCAAATTCGCTTGTCCTTTTATCCAAAAACGCTTATTCAACTACTTTACCGGTGAAATATTTGGTCAAGAGGGACAACTTTATCCCCCCTTTACTGATTTGAGCCAAACTATCACTGAAAACGACTTAAATATAAAAAATCTTTTGAAACTGCACGAGGCTTACATCCACAAAAACAAAGATTGGCTCTTGCAAGATGCCCCCCGACGTAAAGACTTACGCTTGTACGAGGCAGTTTACCACTTTAACTTATACATTTACTTAGACCGTTTCATGCGGCGACGTGGGGGGCAGGTCTGGCCGGAATTTCCCACCGGGAATGGACAGGTAGATTTGATTATTCGCTACGCAGGTAAGGAATATGCTCTGGAAGTAAAAAGTTTTGTGGATGATTATGAGTACAATAAGGGCTTAGATCAGGCGGCTCGGTACGGCAAAAAATTGAAGTTGAAAGAGGTAACTCTGGTTTTATTCATAGAACAGGTGGATGAAGCCAACCGCAAGAAGTATGAAACAATTCATACCGATGAAGACACCGGCATTACAGTTGAGCCTGTTTTTGTGGTGACAGGATAAGGAAGGAAGTTAGGAAGTATATATAAGGAGATTAATTGCAATGAGAAAATTTTGGTCTTATGGTTCACCATATACCGATTTACATTATTATGTGCCTCGCCAAGAACTAATAGATAAAGCTATCTTGAAATTAGTTGGCGAAAAATCGGAAAAAGGCGGACACTACATAACTATCTGGGCACCTCGCCAACGGGGTAAAACTTGGATAATGGGAGAGGTATTGTTCAGGTTAAGAGATGATCCCGAATATGACGCTTTCGATGTGGTTCACTTGCCTTTAGAAAGTTTGAAGTTGAAAACCAACGTTACAGAGATTATGCAAAAAATAACTGTTGAGATTTTAGAACAACTCGGTCTAACTAAAACGCCAACAGATTTGGAAAGTTTGTTTAAACGAGATGTTTTATCGAAACCACTCATCCTGATTTTAGATGAATTTGATGCCTTGATTCCAGAAGCCATCAGTGGTATCGTGAGTGCATTCAGAAACATTCATTTTCGCCGCTATCAACAAGCCAATCTGCCAAGTGGAGAACGAGATTATTTGCTACATGGTGTAGCCCTAATTGGGGTGCGGGCGGTGTTAGGTCTGGAAAATAAAAGAGGGTCTCCCTTTAATGTACAACATAGCATCCATATCCCCAACTTGACCTTTGAGGAAGTGGAGTCGATGTTCAAATGGTATGAACGGGAAAGTGGGCAACAAATTGAGCAAGTCGTCATTAATCGGGTTTTTTATGAAACTCAGGGCCAGCCCGGTCTAGTGGGTTGGTTGGGTGAATTGCTGACCGAAACCTATAATAAGCATAATCCGAGTATCACTCTGCCGGACTTTGAAATGGCCTACGCTCTGGCGATTAACACCTTGCCCAACAGCAATATCCTCAACATAATTAGCAAAGCAAAGCAAGAACCCCACAAACAATTGCTTTTAGAGTTGTTTCAAACTGATGAAAAGCTTGCCTTCCGTTATGATGACCCTGATACCAATTTTTTGTACATGAATGGGGTGATTGATGTGGAAGTGGTCAGCGTGAGTGAGCAAAATGTCAAATTTGCTTGCCCTTTTATCCAAAAACGCTTATTCAACTACTTTTCCGGTGAAGTATTTGGGCGAGAGGGACAACTTTATC
>JAUCGB010000044.1 GCA_030377895.1 Anaerolineales bacterium HSG24 | reverse complement strand
TATAAATGACATAAACTATAAAAAATGATAATGCGTGGATGTCGTACAGACTAGCAATCTTTCAGAAAAAGATTTTCAGCCGTCAAAGTACCCGCAAATTCAAAACTTGCGGGTACTTTGACGGCTCAGGTATGTATTCTTGATACAATTTATGCTCACTTACTCACGCCCCATACTTCACAAATCACAAACCTCATGACAAAACAAAAAAAACATCCTAGAATTAAACACTCTCAATCCCGAAAAACTGTTCTCATTACCTTTAGTGATGGACAAGTCTTAAAAGGGCCGGTTGGCGAAACCATTGAGAGCTTTGTGCAGTCGAGAAGTTTCTCCTCTAAATTGAGACCGGTCGCCTGCCATGTTGATGGGCAACTCCGAGAGTTGACCTATCTAGCCGATCAAGACCGGCAGGTCCGAGTACTAACCTTAGCCGATAGCGACGGACGACGAGTCTATCGTCGCTCCTTATCGTTACTGTTGGTGGCAGCGGCGCATGAACTGTTTCCAAAAGCCAAAATCTTGATAGATTATGGCTTAAATTTTGGGGCATTATATTGTCAAGTCCGAGAGCGTCCTCCTTTTAGCAAGGCCGAGCTAAAACAGCTTGAGGACCACATGCGAGCTATGACTAAAGCCGATATTCCCATTATTAAAGAGCGTATCTCCCATGAAGAGGCGCGGGTTGTGCTAAAAAATCTACCTGATAAGTTGCGCCTGTTAAAATGTCGCTATAAACCTTATATGACGGTCTATCAGTTGGGGGATTATCGAGATTATCTACATGGATACATGGTTCCCTCAACTGGCTATTTAGAAACTTTTGCCATAGGTACATACTCCGACAGTTTTGTCCTACGCTACCCCAACCGAAACAGTCCGACAGAACTACAACATCGTGTTGAATATCCTAAATTAGTTAGCGTATTTAAAGAGTATGGCGATTGGATGGATAAGCTCTCGATTCGGAATGTGGGTGCGCTGAACGAGGTAATCACATCGGACAACCATCTAGAGACTATTATGGTGGCCGAGGCCTTACAAGAACAACGGATTTCTCAAATTGCTACATTATTAGCTAGTTTACAGAAAAAAATTCGCTTGGTCTTAATCTCAGGGCCATCATCATCAGGTAAAACCACCTTTAGCAAACGGCTGGCGATTCAACTGTTGGCGCATGGAATTCACCCTCTAATTCTGGGCCTTGATGATTTTATCGTCAATCGCGAAGATACACCGCTTGACGAGGAAGGAGATTACGATTATGAAAGTATCCATTCCCTAAATTTATCCCTGTTTAATGATCTGCTACTCCGTTTGATAGCTGGTGAAACGGTGGATTTACCTCATTACAATTTTTTAACTGGCAAAAGCGAAATCGGGCAAACCGTATCGCTTGGGCCTGACCAACTGATTATAGTGGAAGGAATCCATGGCATGAACCCCGACCTCGTGCCATACATCCCCCCCGAAAAGATATATCGTATCTTTGTCTCAGCCCTAACCCAGCTAAATCTTGACCGCCATAACCGCATCCCGACCACCGACACACGGCTATTGCGTCGGATTGTTCGAGATGCTAAACATCGGGGCTATTCCGCCATCGCCACCTTAACCCGTTGGCCTAAAGTACGCCTAGGAGAGTATCGCTGGATATTTCCCTACCAAGAAAATGCCGATGTTGTTTTTAATTCGGCCTTAGTTTACGAGTTGGCCTGTATCAAACCATTGGTCGAGCCGTTATTACGTCAGGTTGAGCCGGGTACATCGTGCCATATTGAGGTAAAACGATTACTCTCATTTTTGCAATGGTTTGTCCCATGTTCACCCGATCTCATCCCTCCTAATTCGATTTTGCGCGAATTTATTGGTCAGTCGGTGTTACGACCCTACAAACCGGGTTTAAAGAATGAAGAACGAAGAATGAAGAACGAAGAATGAGGAACTCTTTCATCCTGTTTATTGCCATTTTTTTGACTGTACTGACCATGTATAGCCTGACTTTGGCCCCCGGTGTGGTCGGCGGCGATGCGGGCGAGCATCAGTTGGCTGTACCCTTGTTGGGGATTCCCCATGCCACTGGCTACCCGTTTTATATCCTGCTCGGCAAATTATGGACGATTCTGTTTCCCATCGGGAGCATGGCTTGGCGCATGAATCTGCTCTCGGCGGTGGGAAGCGCGCTGGCCGCAGGTATCACAGGTTTGGTGGTGTATCATCTCAGTCAGGTTGATAGACAATGTAGCCTGCCGAAGGCCAGTTGGTTTCGACAGGCTCAACCAACGTTGTCCACTAATTTGACCACCATGCCCGGAGCCTTTATCGCCGCGCTCACCCTTGCCTTTGGTCTGACTTTGTGGCAATGGAGCATCATCGCCGGAGTACGCTCGATTAACATCCTCTTTTTTGCCCTGCTTACCCTTGAAGCAACTTTGTGGGCCAAACAGCGCACAATCAACAATTCCCAACGGGCTGACAGAATCTTACTCTGGTTAGCCCTAACCGTCGGACTAAGTTTAGCCCACCACCGTACCACGATTTTTTATTTACCTTCTCTTATTTTGTGGATATGGTGGCATGACCGAAACCTACTTTGGCAACCGAAACGCTGGTTGCCGTTGGGTGGGTTGTCTCTGTTACCCCTGTCCCTGTACGGGTTTATCTATCTGCGGGGCATCAACAATCCGCCCTACACCCACGAAACGATTACCGATCTGCAAAGTTTTTGGTTTCTCGTCGGGGCGAGCGATTCGTCAGGCTTGTTCATGTATGTTGACCCACAGTTCTTTTGGGCGCGGCTCTCCTTTATCTGGCATGATATTCTAGTCCAACTGTCATGGTTTGGTGTGACGCTGGCTCTGCTCGGCATGTTCAGTTTGATATGGCGACAGCCGAAACAGTTCCTATTTCAAGGTTTGCTGGTTCTGCTCCTGTTCCTATTTGTGCTTGACTTTGAGGTGGTCAACTTGTCCGAAGCACCGACATGGTATCTAATGCCAGCCTACTTTATTTTTGCCGTTTGGCTTGGGCTGGGCGTGAACACAATTCTCCGATTTTGGGCCAGATTCCTCTATACCTATCACTGGTTGCCAGAGTCAACCTCGCTTCAACTGCGTGACAGTCTCCTCAGCCAAACCCTCATGGCCCTTTGTTATGTTCCACTCCTTTTTTTGTTGATATATAGTCTCGCCATGCCCAATTGGCAACAGATTTATCAGCAATCTACCGCCCCGTTGGATGATTGGCGACAACTTTTGCGCGGCGCACAGGCGCAACGCTTTGTCGATAGCAGTTTGCCTCATGTTGATCCAAACAGTTTCATTTTAGGCGATTGGGAACAGTTCACTCCGTTGATGTACGCTCGGCTGATAGACGGTCAGCGTCAAGATGTCACGCCTCGGATTCCGCTCGACAACTGGCCGAGCCAAATCGAAGCGGCCCGCGAACGGGGTCAACCGACCTACCTTATGCGGAAAACGGCTGACCTGATTGGCACGCCTCATTTGAGCATGGTCGGCCCGCTGATTCATCTGCAAACCGAGCCACAATTCGAGCCACCAGCCGACATCAGCCCACTCCATGCTAATCTGGAGGATGAGTTGGAGCTAATCGGCTATCAACTCAATATCGTCCCCCAACAGACACCGGGCGGTGAGCGAGCCGGGCCAATCATACAACTGACTCTCTATTGGCAAGCTCTGCATCCCCTAGAATGGGATTATGCTCTATCACTCCGGTTATTGGATCAGCATGACACAGAGATATACAAAAAAGATGCCGTCCATCCGGTATTGAGCAGTTACCCAACCCGTTTATGGGCCACCAATGAGGTTGTAGCCGATTTTTATGAATTGCCTCATCCGCCCTCAAATCCGCCCGCAACCCTATGGATTCTGGTCTACCGCACAGAAGGATCCGGTCAGTGGCATAATTTGCAACTCAACAACTCCGAGCCACTCCAAGAAGGGGTTCGGATACCACTTCGACAATGACAAGATTCTGCTATGGATAAGCGCAGAACCACTACCGATTTTTGACCTATATTACAAAATAGTCTAAAATTTCAAGTGCATATCCATACTATAAAAAGAGGTGACAGCATGGCTAAAAGAAAAAGTAAAGGGACGGGAGCAAGTAAAATAAAAATGCCCACCAACTATCACGATGAAGAATTTGTACCTTATATTATATGTGCAGAGACAGGCGTATTGAAACTTGATACCACAAATCCCTTGACGGATGGTCAGGTTCGAGATGCGTTGAAGATTCTGATTAAAAGTCTGAAGCAAACCGACAACTTTTATGCGGTATTAACCAGCATGACAAGTCTCCAAGAATCAAGTAAAACCATTGAAGCTACCCTCATCTTAATGATATTAGAAGGTTTAGAAGAGGCGTTTGATGATTACGGCGCGCTATCAACAACCGATACGATTGGTATCTTAAAAACCGTCAATCAGTCGATTGGCAAAGTGACAGGCGGCTTAGAGGGGCGAGGATATTTAACCTTTATGCGTGGTTTTATGAGCAAAGTTGGTATTGAAACGCGCCCCCTAACCGTTGCGGAACAAAAAGCTGCTGAGTAAAGTGACGCAGAATTGGATAATTTAAGGCACAGGCAGACAACACGGTACAGTTAAATGATTCCTCTTGACCTTGAAGAAAATATAAATAGCTTGACCGGTGGCGAGCAAGCTTATCTGAACGATACAAAGATTCAAGAGGAGCTATTTCGAGTCGGGCAAGAAAATTTTATCAAAAAAGGACGCGGGGTGGTGGTGGTTGATATGCGTCGCTTTGCCAATCATGTGGTGCGTATTTACTACCTTTCAGCCATTCAGCATGATGATGGGTTACCCGAAATCTGGTCTGACCATGAAATGGCCGAGATTTGTCATCGGTATAATCCCGATAAAGAGGTCATCGTGTTCGTCTATTTTGGTGAAAAATCACCAAGAAATGACTGTTATAAATTAGCGACGGATAGTGAAGAGTGAAAAGTGAAAAGTGAAGAGTGAAGAGTGAAAAGTGAAAAGTGAAAAGTTTAAGAAATTGGGATTAAATAAGTTGCGCGTTTCGCCTTCGACAAGCTCAGGCTACGTCCCACCGCCTGAGCTTGTCGAAGGCGGACTACCAGCATGCACAAGTTGATTAATACCCATTCCTAATCTCCCAAGGTGTTTTTTTGGTAAATAATAGATGACCAATTTATTGACTGTTGTTGGCGGTGGTTTGGCCGGATGCGAGGCGGCTTGGCAGGCGGCTCAACGGGGCGTGTCTGTTCAGCTTTATGAGATGCGTCCGGTGCGACAAACGCCCGCCCATGCGACTAATAATCTAGCTGAATTAGTCTGTAGTAACTCTTTAGGCAGTAATTTGCCAGATCGAGCGCCGGGTCTGCTCAAGACAGAGCTTCGCCGTTTCGATTCGTTGATTCTGACTGCGGCCTCAGAGTCTGCCGTGCCAGCTGGTGGTGCTTTGGCCGTTGACCGAGAACGGTTTGCCGAAATCATCACTGAGCGGATTGGTTCTCATGCTCAAATCACCCTCAAACGAGAAGAAGTGACCCAGATTCCAAACGCGCCTACCATCATCGCCAGTGGGCCGCTAACCTCAGATGCTCTGGCCGAGCAGATTGCAATCTTGTCTGGGAAAGAGCAACTCTATTTTTATGACGCACTCTCACCAATTGTCGAAGTCGATTCGATTGACATGAATATCGCCTATCGAGCCAGTCGGTATGGCAAAGGTGAACAGAAAGAGGGTGATTATATCAATTGTCCCTTGGATGAGGAACAGTACCAGACGTTGCTCAAGGAACTACGGAGCGCGGAGCAAATCACCCTGAAAAAGTTTGAGCAGGAAGATGAACATTTCTTCGAGATGTGTCTGCCTGTCGAGGTGTTAGCCAAGCGGGGCGACCAAGCCTTAGCCTTCGGCCCGATGCGGCCCGTCGGATTGATCAATCCCCACACTGGCAAACGTCCACATGCGGTGTTGCAACTTCGGCAGGATAATTTGGCTGGCACATTGTATAATCTGGTCGGATTCCAAACCAATCTGCGCTGGGGCGAACAGCGACGGGTTTTCCGGCTGATTCCGGGACTAAAAAATGCCGTTTTTATGCGCTACGGCATGATGCACCGCAACACCTACATCAATTCACCGACTCTACTCAAGCCAACCATGCAGTTCCATAACCGACCTGATCTGTTTTTTGCCGGGCAAATTATCGGTGTTGAGGGATATGTGGGCAACGCGGCCACCGGAGCTTTGGCCGGAGTCAACGCCGCTCGGTTGATGCAGGGTCAAACGCCGATTGTACTCCCCCTAACCAGCATGCTCGGCGCGCTCTGTCACTACGTCACTCATGCTGAAGCCAAAAACTTCCAGCCCATGAAGGCCAACTTCGGTCTCATGCCGCCCTTTGATCCGAAAATTCGTAATAAACGGGCGCGGTATCAAGCTTATGCTGACCGTGCATTGCGTGATCTGGATGGGGTGTTAGAACAGGAGGGAGTTTAAGTTATAATTTTATTGTCACAGGTTACGATTTTCATGCGATTTTCGACAATTACTGCGGTTCAATTGCCAGTTGGCTAATCTCCATCCACTGCTCATCCGGTGAATCGAGCAAACCCCAACCAAACCGTCCCCACGGAGTGATGACCATGTATTGGTTGTCGAACCATATCACCAAGCCCAAAGGGCCACGAGGCGGGGTATTACAAGCGAGGACAAGTTGATCATCAACCCAGAAATGAGCAGTTTTTCTGCCCCATTCTAGGTGGTAGGTGTGCCACTCGGTCATTTCAACGGGCAAGATACGCTCACTAACATTGATGATTTGTTGGGCAATCGGCCAACAAAGTCGGTAAAAAGGGGATAGATTCATTAGAGGAATGGCAATCAGTGCGGTGGGGAGTAAGGCAAAAAAAGGCCAGCGTAGGGCATCTAAGGTGCCGGCTTTCCAGCCATGCCCAGAGACATTGGAGTCTAACTTCATGTTAGAGGGGGTAGAGCTATAAAAAAACCAAATTACTCGAGGCGGGGCTGGTCGCCGCCAGTCGGTCATCATAAATGGGTCGTTCCAAAATCCGAACCCAGCCGTGCCATGTAACACTCCCGTCGAATGAGAAAAACGGGCCTGAACCGTCAATCTCAACGGTGGAGACCATAGAAAATCAGCCCGTTGAAACGTTTGATAATCATCCAATTGGGCGTTACTATACTGATTGGAACTGGTCTGATGGTTGTTGAAGCGGAGACAAGAATCGACAACGGCTAGGCTGGCATCACCTCGCACAAAATTACTCCACGGGGGAAGAAACTCAGTACCCGTCGAAAAATGGTCAAACTTTACCATGTAATCTTGAAACCAGTAAATTCATTGGTTGGGGCGTGGTAGTTCACCTCAACATTATCGACCCGAGCCGATGTTGGCCCCATGTAACACCAAGCAACCATTTTGTGTATCGCTTGGGAATCTCCTTCAAATATTGCTTCTACTTGCCCATTACTTAAGTTACGTACCCAACCTGTTAGGTCTTGGGCTTGGGCCTCACGTTGGGCATGCCATCTAAAACTAACCCCTTGTACTCGACCATATATCATTACATGGACTTGTAATTTTTCCAGATTTTCCATCTCATCACCTCTCCATCTGTCCATCTGATTGAAACCCATCCATCCGATTGAAACCCATTTTACCATGCTCATAGGAGTGCGTCAATCATAAGCCTCGACAGATTTTTAGAAATCTGTCAAATCTTCGTCTACCCATGTTCCTACGAAACATCACCACCATTGCTAAAAACTCATTTTTTAATAGTTTTGGTAAACTTAGTGTCAAAATCATCTCTTTTGTATTCACTATCTTTATCGTCCGTTGGTTGGGGGATAAAGGGTATGGGCAATATGTATTAATCTGGTCATACATAGCTATCTTTTCGATGCTATCCGATGCAGGATTGGGCATGTACGCCATTCGAGAAATCACTAAACGAACCGCCGGACACGAGCATCTTATGGGAAACATCATTATAATTCGGCTGTTTCTCGCAACCGTTACAATAGGGCTGATTTTTGGGACTGCGCTTTATTTTGAATATTCGGAACAATTCTTGGTCAACCTATTCTTGGCGAGCTTGATTCTGCTGATTTATGCCGTACAAGACCCCTTTGATACAATTTTGCAGGCCAATGAGCGGTTTGATATTTCCGCCATTTCAGTAATTTGTGGGCAGTTATTATTTGTTAGCATAGGCGGGGTCTTTCTGTTGATGGGTTGGCATATCACTGGATTGATTATCGCCGCTTTGCTGAACATTGTAGCTACGGCTTGGTTAGCTTGGTATTTGATGAATGGTTGCCGCCGCCATTTGCAGTGGAGATTAGAGCCAACTAACTGGTTTGGTTTTATCAAGGCTGCGTTTCCATTTGGTATGATTAAGTTGTGGTTAAGCTGGGCCTTAAAAATAGACCTTATTATTTTAGCATGGTACTGGCCCGATGAGACCGTCGGCTGGTATGGAGCGGCTTATGCCCTTGTATCGGGCGCGCTAGTGGTTGGCAGTTCCATCAACAGTGCTTTTTATCCAACCCTAAGTCGACAATATAGCCGTGACAATTCGATGATGCCTCAGATTTATGGTTTCGCCCTCAAATATCTGATAATTATCGGCTTACCATTTTCAGGATTGTTTTTTATGCGTCATAATGAGTTAATCGACCTGTTTTTTGGGGCTGAATTTGCTCACGCAGCTATACCCTTGGCGATTCTAATTTGGGTCGTACCTTTGACTTTCGTGACTGAATTCTTACGATATGTTTTATTGATTACAAATCAGGAGCGAATTGCCGGCTATGCTTTAGGAGTGACGGTATTGGGTAGCATCCTGCTCAATCTGTGGTTTGTTCCAGTTTATGGACTGATAGCCGCATCAATTATTGTAATCGTCGCTGAGACAGCCCTCTTAGGGGTGTATAGCTGGTATTTAAGGACAGATTTACAAACAATTAACTTAGTCAATGTGATTATTAAACCCATCGCGGCCATCATCATGTCGATGTTTGTACTTTATAACCTGTCTGAATTAAATATTATCCTTCAATTTTCTATTGGTGGCTCGGTTTATCTAGGTTTAATCTGGCTATTTGGAGTTATCCCTCCAAATGAGTATAAACTACTCATTTCGCAATTATTCAAGCGTGTAGAAGGTAAAGAAATTGTGTTAAGTAGAAAAAAATGTTCATCACCACTGGTCAGCGTATTCATTCCAACCTACAACGCTGGACGTTTTCTCAACCAAACGGTAGACAGTGTCTTAAACCAATCTTATTCAAACTATGAGCTGGTTATTGTTAATGACGGCTCAACGGACAATACCGCAGAAATTTTGACCTATTATGAGAGGTACCCGCAGGTACGGATTTATCATAACCCGACCAACGTCGGCATGGCTGCAAACTGGAATATCGCCCTTAACCATTGCTACGGGGAGTTGATTGCAAAATTGGATGCCGACGATTATTATGAACCAACCTATCTGGCTGAAGCGGTCGCCATGTTTCAAAAAGAGAGCGAGGTTGGCTTAGTGTTTACGGGAGTCAACCTGCTTTATCCTGATGGTCGATTTGAGCCAGAGATGCAATACCTGTCGAGTTGGGTACGGAATCGCGAGACGTTTTTACAGGAATTATTGCGGTTATGTGTCATTCGCTCGCCGACTGTTTGTGTACGGCGAAGCTGTTATGACACGCTGGGCAATTTTGATGAACAAATGCGCCTCCATACCGACTGGGAGATGTGGGTCAGAATTGCGGCCAACTATAAAGTTGGTTACATCAGCCACCTGTTAGCCAATTATCGCATGAATTATGGTGATAACTGTACCGCCCAAGCGGCGCTTGATGGTCGAAGCATGGCCGATTTACGCCATTGGCTGACCAGACTCGAACAGGAAACTCTGCCCTATCTGCTAACACAACCGGAAGAAACCGAGTTCCGATGGGGAATTTACGAGATGGAGATGCACTTTGCCGGCATGGCCGCGTACTATCATCAAACCAGTAATATGCCCGAACAATACGCTAATTTTGCCGAAGAAGTGTTACATGATTTGCCCACCACCAACGATTTGGCTCGAATGCGCTCGGTCTATTTGAGTCTTCATCAAGGTATCTGTGCTTTTCGTGAAAAACAACTATCAGAAGCCCGCCAATATTTTCTGAGTGCGATTCGACAAGGCCCTATGTATTGCCGCGCTCCTTGGATATGGAGCAAGCTACTGTTGACCTTTTTAGGTCGTACTAAATGGGGTTTTCTGTACAAATGAGTATCACTTTATCAATTGTCACCCCATCTTACAACCAAGCCGATTACCTCCCAATCACGATAGCCAGTGTGGTTGACCAGAGCTATTCGGCCTTGGAATATTTTATCGTTGATGGTGCTTCAACCGATGGCACAGTAGATATTTTACAACAACATGGCCTGTCAGGCTGGAAAACGGGACAAAATACTCCCAGTTACATCCGCTGGATTTCCGAGCCGGATCATGGTCAAGCGGTGGCGATTAATAAAGGGTTCAGACGGACAACAGGCGAGATTATCGGTTGGCTCAATTCAGATGATATTTATTTGCCCGAAGTCTTTGAACGGGTAGCGACTTTTTTTCAGAACTACCCCCATGTTGATGTGGTTTACGGTGACTACCATTTGATAGATGAGCATGACCAGATAATTCTTCGCAAAAAAGAGATTCCGTTCGATTACAACATTCTTTTATACGGCTTGGATTATATCAGCCAACCCACCGTTTTTTTTCGACGTGCCATGCTTGAGCAGGTCGGCTATCTTGATGAGCAGTTAAACTATGGCCTAGATTGGGATTATTGGCTCCGTTTAGCTCAACATGGTGCTACATTTCAACATGTTCCCCACTATTTAGCCGCCACTCGGTTGCATGGCACAGCTAAAACCGTGGTCGCACCTCCTGCCATGTATGCCGAGCATGAGAAAATTCGGAACCGTTATTGGAATAAACATCGGTTTCAATCCTCGACTTGGCAGGGAATTTATGCCAGTGTGCTAAACAAACAATATCGTTTTAAGCGACAACTACTCAAAATCGGGTTACGACGCACTATCGACTTTCCACCCAGTCATTGGGTCATGGCTCGTCAATAATAAGGTAATACAATGCCTGATTACTCCTTAACGCCCGACCAAGTACTACAAGACATTAAAACTGAACTTAATCGGCCAGCCATAACGGAGCCAGCACTAGTAAGCAACATTAAGTACACCCGACAGCTACAACAACAGTTCCGACAAACGCCAGTCATTGGAGCATTAGTCAGGTTGAAGCGAGTTTTTTACAGCCTAGTTCATTCTACTTTTTCACAGCAATATGATATCAATGATAGTTTGCTCAATTTGATTGAGGATATCTATAATGAACTCAACCAATCTCAAGCCATCCGAGACCAGAAAATGACTGCACTTCAACATCAAGTAGAAACTTTGCAACAGGCAACGTATACCAGAGAATTGGCCAATAAACAACCTACTTCACCTGAAACGCCGGTTATTCCTAGATCAAAATAATTTTCAACCGCTAACCGAGCTGACCTATGAAAACCTATGAAACAACGCCTCTACGAATTTGCTTGTTAAGCAACAACTATCCACCCGACAATATCGAAGGCGTTGCTCGGCATACCCATACGATGGCAATAGGATTGGCTAAATTGGGGCATGAAATACATGTAATTAAAGCAGGCAAATCAGATTGCGACACTTTTCATGATAATGTCTACGTTCATGAAGTACAACATGCACAACGACGTTACTCAAATTACATCAAAAACGGTTATCGTAATATCGCTTATCGTCTCAATTATAGTCATAAAATTTATGAGTTGGTGCAATCATTGAGTATTAACCACCAAATTCAAGTTGTTGATTCGCCTTTATGGCTATTGGAGGGACTTGTTACGGCTGTGAACAATGAGATACCGGTGGTGATTCGTCTGGCAACAGGAATGCGACAAATTGTCGATATTAACAAACAGACAGCTTTTGAGACTCGTCTGATTAGTGATTTAGAAACAGAATTTTTAGAATTGTGTCACGGTTTCAGTGCTAATTCAAACGCCACCATTCAGACCTTGAAAAAGGTTTACGGTGTTGATTTTTATTCAAAACCCCATCGGGTGATTTATCATGGTATTGTACCGGCCCCGGCTGAGGATGTTTATTCATTATCAGAAAATCCGAGTATAGAGCCGATTATCTTATATTTAGGTCGATTGGAAAAACGTAAAGGGATTCCTGACTTGTTTGCGGCCATTCCTTATGTTTTACAAGAATTTCCAAAGGCTCAATTTTGGCTGGCGGGTCAAGATAACAGTGACAACGATGGTTTTCGAAAAACTCATGGGCTGGATTATCCCACCTATTTCACTAAGAAATATCCTCAATGTGTGAATAATGTTAAATTTATAGGCTTTGTTCCAGACAATCAACTAAAAAAGTTATTTCAGATATGTAACCTTTTTGTAGCTCCTTCTCTTTATGAGTCGTTTGGACTAATATACATAGAGGCAATGAATTATGGCCGACCGGTAATTGGCTGTAATGTAGGTGGGCCAACTGAAATTATTGTGGATGGTGAAACAGGTTATCTGGTTCCGCCTAAGTCCCCCCAGACTTTGGCCCACGCCATTATCAAAATGTTGAGCAATCCCAGACAAATGTGCCAGATGGGGCAGGCTGGGCGACAACGGCTTCTCAGTATGTTTACTTATATTAAGATGGCAGAGGAATTTGTTGAGTTGTATCAGGATTTATCTAATTAATTTTTGTCTACATTTTTTGAATATATGTCACCCCTTGTATCAATCATCATTCGGGCCAGAGACGAAGCCGTAGCACTCAAGCGCCTATTACCTATATTGACTGAACAAAAAGTCGATTTTGACTTTGAAATTTGGATACTGGATAATGAGTCTCGAGACGAAACAACCACAATCGCTCAATCATTTTCCACCCATTTGCATACCATTCCCCGTAACGAGTTTGATTATGCCACCGTCTTAAATTTGAGTGCAAAATTGGCCCAAGGGTCATTTGTAGTCAACCTCTCCGCCCATTGTTTTCCACAAGATGAGTTTTGGCTGACCAATTTGATTGACCCACTACGTCATAACTCCAAAGTTATAGCAACTTATGGACGACAATGGTTCAATCCACAAACAAGCCCCTATACCGCTGAGGGCAATGATTATTTTTTTCCACCTACTCGCCAACAGGTTCAAATTGTAGCTTTCTCAAATTCTAATGCCGCTATTCGTAAATCAGCTATTTTAAGACACCCTTTTAACCCGTATATCAAAATTTTTGAAGATCATCTGTTTTACCTAGAACTTTCACCCCATTCTCTATTTGAGTATGTCCCTGAATCGCTAGTACATCACGAACATAATGATTTTGGATTAAGATACAATCTCAAACGGTGGTCTTTGGAAGGCTGGGCTTTTTACTTTATCTTAAAACAGCGTGGATTTATTTCTCCCTTTAAAACAGATCGATTCTTTCAACTCAGAGAGTTAATGGGATATATTCTCTTGACAGGTAAACTATGCCGATCTAAACGTTGTAAAGCTGGTTTGGCCGCCCTTCCCCTTCATTTATTACGTGAGATTATGTGGGCCTATGGTTGGCTACAAGGATGGTCAGCACATTCACAAATTGCCAAACAGGATCAAGAATTCTTACGTCAAATACGAACGTCATGAAAATAGTACTCTGCACTCACAGATTTTTACCCCGTTTTACAGGAGGTGTTGAAATTTACACGCTCCGTCTCGCTCATGCTCTTCAAAAACAGGAACATACTGTTTATATTTTAACAGGAGAACCAACAGCAAGAAAAAATTTGACAGTTACTGTAAAAGAAGACGATTATAAAGGCACGTCTGTTCTTCGCCTACAGTATGATTATGAGTACCGCTCTATTATTCATCGAGCCAGTTATAACGACCCTTTGATTACGGCTCAGATTAGAGCCATATTACAAAGGCTACAGCCAGATATCGTCCATGCTACCAGCTTTTCTTTGTTGATGTCCGGGACAATTGAAGCTACTTCAAGCCTGAATTTACCTATCATATATACTGCCACTGATTTTGTGTTGACCTGTCGGAGAGGGATTTACTTAAAAAAGGACAATAGTATTTGTACAGAAAAGGAGGAGATAGCACGCTGTACAGCATGCATGGGGCCTCAAACTCAGCTAGAAAAGTTGTTAACTCGGGTCTGGCAATTGACTCCCCAACGTTTATCTCATCCACTTTTATCGCAAATAGAGCAACTTATTGGCAAAAAAGCCGATTTTGTCCATGCCACACCAAGCATTCAGCACAGGTTAAATTATTTACCGGCATTGAGGCAAAAAATAGAACGTATCATTGTCCCTTCTACCTATATGCGAGATATGTTTGTTTTAAATGGGTTTTCACCCCATAAGGTCATTATTTCACCCTATGGAGTGGAAATGCCCATGGTTAATTTCAAAAAAACACACTCTGCGAAGTTAAGATTCGGTTTTATTGGACGGATTACGTTTATTAAGGGGATACATCTTTTGCTAGAGGCTTTTATTCGTTTACCCGAACCAGATCGGGTACAGTTGACTATTTATGGGAGTGCAGACGTAAAGTCTGGGCAATACGTACAAACCTTACAAAATAAGGCTACTCAACAGTCCAACATTAACTTTGCTGGATTTATAAACAATGAGAACATCAGTCAATTATATAGCCAGTTAGACATTTTGATTGTTCCCTCAATTTGGCCTGAAAACAGTCCCATCACTATTTTAGAGGCTCAAGCCCACAACATTCCAATCATTGCCAGTGATGTCAAAGGAATTGCTGATTTAGTGCAACATGAGGTGAATGGATTAATCTTTGCCAATCAAGATATTGATGGTTTGACCTCACAAATAACTCGTTGCCTAAATTCACCTGATTTGGTAGCCCGTCTGTCCAGTAAAAGTAGGTTGATAAAGTCTATACAAGAGGATGTCGAGAGTGTACTCAAAGTGTATAAGGAGGTTTTAGCCACAAAGTCTTGAGTTAATATGTAGAATAAATTTGTCCCAACTCGGTCATTCCATTGTCATCTATTAAGATACATTTATGATCACCTTGATAGGAGGATGCCTTCCGATTGGAATACCAGGCATATCGAGCAATCCAGTCCGTTTCGTTAAACCATTGTGTTATTTCTCGCATTATGGTTTTGTCGCTCTCGCTTGAATTATCGGTCAAACATCCCCCATACTCAAGTACCCAAATTGGCACATTATACCCATGTTGCAACGCTTCGTTACGTCGCTGAGTCAAAAAATTCTTCATACCATCTACATTGTAACAATTCGGATTATTTGTACAACCATATATATTCCAACCAATGGCATCAAATCGAGGATTATGTCCATATTTATTTCTATATGCATCAACCATTAGCCAAAGCCATTGGTTCCCTTCTTCTGGATGGGGTTCATACGGAGTAGGGGAAACAAGTTTAACATTGGCTACATCAGCAGCATCTTGAATTTGTTTCCATAATTCGGCTCCCTCCTCTGGTGACATGTTTCCACGTATAGAACGATTAGCTTCGCTAAAACCTATCAACCAGCCGGAGACTTTAGCATGTTCCATCGCACCTGAAAGAAATTGCATCCCCTCGGCTGTTGCGATAAATGGTACATATTTTGCTATATCTCCACACGTATCATCTGGCCAAGGAGCCCAATTTAAGTACCAAGATGCCCTTAATGTATTCATATCATCGCATGCAGGTGGAGCTTTAACTGCCAATCCCTTTTTAAAACTAGCATCCCCTACGTTTGGAGCCGCAACGAGAGGTTCAGGAGTAGGGGTTGCGCTGGATAAAGGGGCAAGAGTGGAAGTAGCGCTAGATGAGGGATCAGGAGTATTATCGTTGGATAAGGTGTCTGGAGTGGAAGTAGCGCTAGATGAGGGATCAGGAGTATTATCGTTGGATAAGGAGTCTGGAGTGGAAGTAGCACTAGATGAGGGATCAGGAGTATTATCGTTGGATAATGGGTCTGGAGTGGAAGTAGCACTAGATGAGGGATCAGGAGTATTATCGTTGGATAATGGGTCTGGAGTGGAAGTAGAGCTAGATAAAGGATCAGTATTATCGTTGGATAAGGGGTCAGGAGTATCGTTGGATAAGGGGTTTGGTGGAGTATCGCTGGATAAGGGGTTTGGTGGAGTATCGCTGGACAAAAGATCAGGAGCGGAAGTAGTGCTAGATAAAGAGGCAGGTGTGAGTGTATCGGTGGATAAGGGAGTACTGGTAGGAGAAATGATCGATGAGCCGTTTTCTGTGGGAACAGCTTCTGAAGTCTGAGAGTTGGAGGGATTAATTTCAGGAGTATCAACAGATTGGGCTTGCACATCTGTTGATACTGTCAATGTCCTCCTAATAGTCACAATTTGTCTGGCAGGAGTAGGTGTAACCTGAGATATCCAAAGTTTATTGGTTATACTACAAGCCAAAAGTGGTAAAATCAACAATTGAAGTAGAAAAAATCGGTTCATGGCACAAAAATCCCTCAAATTTATATAATAAAACATAACAGTATCAATAGATAGGGTAATCACCTAATAACTTTGATAAATTCGTCCCAGTTCAGTTAATGAACCATTGTCATCTATTAAGATACATTTATGATCACCCTGATAGGAGGATGCCCTTCGGTTAGAATACCAAGCATATCGGCTTATCCAGTCGGTATCATTAAACCATTGTGTTATTTCTTGCATTACCGCCTTGTCGCTCTCGCCTGAATTATCAGTCAAACAGCCTCCATACTCAAGCACCCATATTGGAACATTATACCCTCTTTGTATTGCTTCGTTATGTCGGTCAGTTAAAAAATTTTTCATGCCATTTATATCGTAACAGTTAGGATTGTTGGTACAACCATAGATATTCCAACTAATAGCATCAAAGCGAGGATCATGTCCATATTTATTTCTATACGCATCAACCATTAGCCAAAGCCATTGGTTTCCTTCTTCTGGATTAGGTTCATATGGAGTAGGAGAAACCAGTTTAACATTGGCTACATCAGCTACATTTTCAATTTGCTTCCACAATTCGGCTCCCTGCTCTGGCGACATATTCCCACGTATCGGACGGTTAGCTTCACTAAAGCCTATTAGCCAGCCAGAGACTTTGGCATATTCAATCGCACCTGAAAGATATTGCATCCCATCGGCTGTTGCGATGAGTGGTACAAATTTCGCCTTACCCGCATCCCCACACGTATCATCTGGCCAAGGGGCCCAATTTAAGTACCAAGAGGCCCTTAATGTATTCATATCATCACATGCAGGTGGAGCTTTAACAGCCAATCCTTTTTTGGGATTAATGTATGTTTTAACAGTTATAGGTAAGTATACAGTGTAAGCGTTAGTGTTAATAAGATTCAAATTATTTATGACATTCCATCTTTGTTCTGATGGTTTGGTAAATTTGTTTTCCTCATTTCTGGGTTGGGCCGAAACCAATGTTATGTATCCAAAAAATAACACCATAGAAACGGAAAAAATCACTAAGAAAAAAGACATTATTTTGTTCATAAAAACCTCTCCTTTAAAAAACTCGGATTCTATCCTGATATTAGTATGAAGTTGGCTAAAACACAAATTGTATCCGAGTATTCGAATAGAGAATCACCAGATATACAGTATCCACGAAAATTCCAAAATGATTGATTAAAAAAACCATCCCCAAATTGCCAAATTATGTTGAAAGATGTTATACTTAGTTTCTGCTAACAAGATGCTACATGACATCACAAGGTGACAATGTTATATACAATAGCCTATTTTCGGGCAATATATCATATATTAACAATGAGTTCTAGCGGAAAGTAAAGACTAACATGGAAGTAATGTATATGACCGACTATTCAATTCTCTATGGTGTCCTCTCTTTCATAACTATTTTTTTCTCATCTTTAGTTATAACTCGTATCTCAAAACCCGCGAATTTTGTTGAGGCCGTTTTATTGTGCTTTACTGTATGTACAGGTCAGATACTTTTGATAGGATATACTTTATCGTCAGTAAATTTTCTAAATAAATTAGATTATTGGGCCGCGACCAGCATCATAGTATTGGGTGTTGTTTTAGTTGTTTTATCGAACAAATTACGTCAACAGAAATATAAGTTGTCTGTACCCAGTCTGCGTGATCTTAAAATTTTGTCTTACCGATTATCTCATTTAGAAAGAATAGTACTATTCCTATTGATGTCAGTTACAGTTCTGACCAGCAGTATCAACCTTATAATGATTTTTTCCTCTACCCCGTATACTTGGGATAGCATGACTTACCATTTAGTCAGAGTAGCTTACTATATTCAACATGGTAATTTAGATTATTATGATGCAAATTTTTGGGCACAAGTTGTTCACCCAAAAGGTGCAACAATTCTAATGATCTATACTTTTTTAACCACAGGATTAAATGAAAATCTGACACGGATAATTCAATTTGTAGCATATTGGGTAGCTGTTTTGTCTGTATATGGTATTTCTCGCCAGAGTAATTGTACACGGAGAATATGCCTATTTTCTGCATTAGTGTTTGCATTGTTGATAGAATCCTTGATGCAAGCAATTACCACACAAAATGATATGCTCCTGACGGCTTATATTGGGACAGTTGTTTATTTTTTGTTTGCCTTTAAACGTTCTCAACACAATAAACACCTGTTCTGGGCAGGTATCAATTTAGGTCTTGCCATTAGCATCAAAGCATCAGCATTTTTATCGCTACCTTCTCTTTTTATAATCTCTTGGTATACATTAAAACATCAAAATATACAAACCACACGTAAAAATGTTCAATATTTCTTTTTCTCATCAATGTTAGCACTTTTCATTTTTGCTTTACCGGCTGGCTATTGGGAGAATTATCAGATGTTTGGTCATCCTATTGGCCCAGAAGGTGTAAGAAGGCTACATTCTTTTGAAGGTGTACCTACCAGTGAGGCTATTTTGATAGGTACCAAGAATGTTTTGAGGTTTGGATTTGATTTTCTTTCGCTTGATGGGCTACCCCAGATAGGCCCTATTGTAAAAATTCAAGAATATTTACGAGCTTTCCCAATATGGATAACACGCTTTTTGAGTATTAATTTAGAAACTTCTCGGGGGGGTGATTGAGCCTTTTCAATACCAACGGGTTCCACGTGCCCATGAAGATGGGGCGTTTTGGGGGATTTTAGGCTTTGGTTTGATATGGATCACGGTTTTTCTATCAGTTATCAGAGTAATAAAAGAACCAACCTATCGAGTATTATCTCTTGCCGCTATTATGTTCTGGATAACTCAATCTTATGTGGGGCCTTATGATCCGTGGAGAGGTCGCTATTTTATTACTGCCGCTATTTTTGCTACACCCTCAGTTGGTTGGCTATTCAATCCCAATCGAAATAAAATGATCAAAATCTATTTGTTGGGTATTATCCTTATAGGAACACTATCGGCCTTTACCGCTGTAGCCTTACGCCCAAAAAGTATGTTATTTACTATCCAATACAAGTCGGAAATCAGACAATCTGTCTTTAGTATGGACAGACTAACACAACTAACTAGAAATAAACCAGATAGTTATGAAATACTACGGGTATATGAAAATTTGGTTCCCAAAACCGCTATTGTAGCAGTATATTTGGAGCCAAACGCCTATGAATACCCGTTATTTGGAGAAAAATTATCCCGAACGCTTATTCCGATTAATTCCTTTAGGCGAGGACCGCAACCTATTCCTGAGCATGCCGATTACTTGGTATTTTCAAGTAAGTTAATTGAACCTGCGGGAAAAGACATTTGTCCAGATTCAGGCATCTACTGTTTGCGTAATCTCAAATTACCCAAAACAATAAAATGAAAACTAAAATTCTATTTATATCACATTTCATCGCAATTACAGTACTATTTTTTAATACTGGTTCTTACCGAAACTGGCCCTACAAGATAGAATCAGATGGGAAATATTATTATCAATACCTCATCTCGGTTTGGTATGATGGTGATATAGATTTTGCCAACAACTATAATCATGCCAAACATTCGTTTATGAAATTAGAGATTGATCATTATCGATTTAGAGAGCATGTAATCCCCGAAACCGGACTTCCCACCAATATATTTACTACAGGATCAGCTATTTTGTGGTCTCCCTTCTTTTTAATTGCTTACGGAATAGCATATATTCTAAATAATCTCCATGTCACGGCTATTCCTTTGGATGGGTGGGGTCAATATTTTCAATATGCTGTAATGTATGCTTCGGTAATATATTCAACCCTCACTCTTATTCTAATGTACAAATTACTTTCAATATATTTTTCTCGGTATATCTCTCTAGTCACCTCTTTTGTATTGTTTTGGGCTACAAATTGGATGTATTATAGTATATTTGAAGTATCAATGAGCCACACTTACGATTTGTTTACCTTGGTTCTATTTGTTTGGTTTTATTTAGATACCCAAAACAAAAAAATTGGACATTATCTAGTGACTGGATTATTGGCCGCTCTTCACGTACTGGTAAGAACACAAAACTTACTTACAATTGTTATTTTTGTTGGCTATTATATAATTTGGTCTTCCCTCCAAACAAAAAAATCACTGTTTCTAACTCTTCAAAAACAGTTGCCCTTTGTTGCTATGTTTTTGTTGGGCTTATTACCATTATTTTTCACCAATGTCTATATTTATGGTGATATTTTTACTATACCTCAGGGCAACAACTTTTTAAACCTATCTCAACCAGAATTATACGGTGTGTTATTGTCAGGCCGAAACGGTCTTTTTTCGCATCATCCTGTATTGTTGTTGGGTGTGTTGGGACTATTGGTAGTAATACCCAATTATAAGATGGAGAAGGTGTGCCTGAATCAAATAGTAATCCCCTTATTATTGATATTTATTGTTCAACTTTACATTAATTCTACGGTAGCCGATTGGTGGGCTGGTCATTCATTTGGTCAACGTAGATTTATCTCTAGTTTTCTACTATTTGCCTTCGGTCTGGCCTACCTGCAAAAATATATATATAAATTCGTACCTAAGTCCGAAGTATTTATCATGGGCATTTTTGTGCCTTTTATTCTAACCAATTTTCTCTTAACCTATATTCACTTGTTTTTTTGGGGTTACGATGAATCACATAATATTCTAGACTGGATATTTTATAAAGCACTACCATTTATCTATTACAACTATATAATTACTTTTTTTAATTGAAAATCGAAAATCGATACTATCTTTATTTTTATCTTGCTAAATCGGTCAATCAAGCTCATCAATTTTGGCCGGAAATCATCCCGATTCTCGATACCGTCAGTCAACAAGAAACCGACCTACATGCCGAGCGGAAATCGGCCCTCTTCTCGGCCCATCTATACGGCGCGGTTGAGTTCGCTCGCAGTGATGACTCCGCCTCAACCCAAAAATACTGGCAACACGCGCTCCAAAATCGTCAGCCCCATGCTGATGAACTACCTCAATTGGCCTTTGCCATTGCCGAAACCACCACTCGCCCGTGGCATCGGGCCTTTCAGCAACACCCCACCGCCTCAGAAACCCTACAACGTTTTGTCGATTCGCTTGGTCGCTCTTCATTAGAAGATCAGTTAGCCGCCCACCTACAGCCTTATCAAACCATTTTGGATAATCCTAGAGCAATAAAAAACCTCCAACATATTGCTGTTGGAGGTTCGATAATGCGTTTTTATCTTTATAACCTGATTGGGAACCGAGCTACTTTGGGTTTGCGCTCGCTCAAGAATCGGTGGGTGATAAAATCATGATAAATAATCAACCGGACGGCGTAAGGAGCGGAATGGGTTGAGTAGATATGGTTTTGTTGTGTCTATTTCAGCATTGGGATATTGTTGTTGGGCTTCGGCCTTGGCTTGTTGATAAATCGGATGATTTTCCTGCCATAAAGGATGCACCATTATCCAAATTTTTGTTTGTTTTTGTTTTCTAATAAAACCAGATAATGAACCTACCTGTATTTCTTTTAGACCTAGTTTGGCAAAGGTTTGCGGTATCGCTGATTTAAGCGAATGTTGCCAAGGGTTGTCAAAATCACCCCAAGGTGTTGTCAGATCAATCGTTGATACGCCCAACGCTAACCGAGCCATGTCTAGGGCTAACCGCCAATCTAATAGACCATGATAGGGCATATTGGTATAATCTCGGAGGCAGTAGTTGCATGAGGTATCACAGGCATGAGCATGAGATGGCCGTAGCCATTGTGAAGCAAGGCTTTGGGTATTAGCCACGTCCGCATGAGCAAGTAACGTCTCAAACTGTTCGCGCTTACTGAGATACCGGCAGTATCCAGCCCCGTTTTCGAGTTGGTCACATAAAAAGGCTTCTCCGGCGGGGCCAGAAATAGTTCTAAAACCAGATTGTAACTCTTGTGGGTCTACATCTAAATGAGAAGCGGCGACAATACGCAACCAAAACGCAAAGGAGTACCATGCGGCCCGTCCTTCTACGGTTTTAGGATTAGCAAAGACATCTTTCGGCCAATTGTTGATATTGACCAACATGATGTCCGTGTGTCGTTTTGCCAGCAAAGCGACCCGATAGGCTGGCCCCGTTGTGGCAATATTTCCTCTCTGTTCATCCTCTTCAGGCGCGATGGCATACGCGCCTTTCTGTGTTTCCCCATACATCTTAGCTTCATGAAAGTTAAAACCGCCCTTACCACCATCATCATTGATGGAGATGATTCGATCTGCAAACGAACTAACTTGACAGTTCTTAATAATTTCGGGCTTATCAGATACGTCAAAATAGATAGAGGGCATGGTTGAGCGAGGAGTCCACTCAAAATATCCATCAAAATCACGTGGCTTAAAGTTGGTAAAAAACCCTTTTGGCTCACGGGCATCAATCGGCAATAATGCATCATCATCACAGACAGGGCATTTTAACAAAGTTACTTCTTTTCCTCCTAAAAAAGGAGTGTTTACATTCTCATCTTTTAAATCAGCTAAAGCCCGGCAATTATGACAAAATCCCAACGTAGATAGATTGGAATCAGGTAATGATGGTTCAATACCCGGTTTTGTGCCAATCTTCCAACTTCCTTGCGGGAAAAACTCTACCACTCCACTAGCTAAATGAACCGCTTTGTCCTTAATTGTTTCTGAACCCGGGGCAAACTGGCCAATCGCAATATCCAGATTACGATCAACCACACCCGTTTCTGGTGGCCATGGTCGGCTTGATGGTTTTCTAGTGTGGAGTAATCGAACACGAGTCGGGAAGCCAAACATGGGTAGTAGACCGGCATTGGCTAACCGTTCACTTAATGAGTTTTGAATGTAGTCGGAACTATCTGCAACCTCTGTAATCTTGTTAACAAGATCATGGGTGACAAACTGTATCATTTCGTTTCGAAACACCGTATCATCATGCCAGACGGTTTGGGGTAATAGGGCATCTAAGACTTGCTGAATAGTAGTTTTATGGGATGTCAGCCAAATTTTAACATGAGTTAAATTCTCATACCATTCATTGGCCTCGCCAAATTCACCATGCACACTATCAAAAGTGGCTTCACCGGAGTCGTCCTGCTGATGGACAAACGCTTGGCGTAGTACCTCTTTTATTAAGACCCGTTTGATAATTTCTTCGCTAGTCATATCCACATAAGGTGGCGGTGGTGGGTCGCCGGTCATCTTTTCTGGTCGTTGATAGTAGAAATCATCATGGCTCCGTCCTCGACAGAAGGTTACGGCGAGTGAGACACCGGCCTTACGCCGTCCAGCCCGCCCCACCCGTTGTTGATAGTTAAAACGACGAGGTGGCATGTTTGCCATCATGGTAGCTAACAATGCCCCAATATCAACCCCGGCCTCCATCGTAGTCGTGACACTGAGCAAATCAATTCCTTGCGGACGGGATTCTTCGTCCTCCAAAAATATATCCTGAAACCAACGTTGTCGCTCCACCCGTTTCCCTTTGTCGGTTTGTCCGGTCAATTCTTCGGCATTCATGCGAAATGGTTGACCGGATTTTTCTGATAAATAGACATAATAATCGTTTAAAAATACATCTCCTTGCTTTAATCGTACATCAGCACATTCAGGACATATTCCCATTGCTGGATGAAGGTAAAAGCCATGACATTTGGGGCAATGATAGCCAATATCTTGTTTTGGAGGCGGCATCAAATATAATTTTTCTGGATTTAGAAATAAACCACTAAATGAGGGTACACCGACACTCGTTGATATCAACTGTTGTGAAACATCATCTGCCGCAACACCATTCTGTTCTAAATATTTTCGCACAAAAGATGGTAATTTTTCATCGTTACCGGGGTAAAAGAATTTTCCAAAACGATGTCGCCGCCGAATACCAAGCATCCGAATTGTCGCATCTGTTGCTTGTTTTAAACTATCTGAAACGGATCCTTTAGGTCGATATGTCACCCACCCCTGTCTTAACCCTTCTAGTGTAGAAACAGTATGAGTGAATAGTACATACATAATATTAGCCATCAAATTATCATTCATTAGGTTGATATGGGTTCGGTGAGCTTCTTGAAACGGAGAAATAGATACGATGACATCATTCGTCCAGTTAAAACAAGTATGCCAAAGATGTTCCCTTTTATCCAAGATATAGTTTTGAACATTGTATTCTGCTCCTGCAAAATTAACCCCTAATTTTAACAATACACTAGCAGTCGTTGCTCGTAAATTGACCAGTGAAACTGCATGGGGATAATCTTGAAGTAGGCTTTCCCATGCGTCTCGTTTTGCGAGGTCATACGGAGGCATATCCATCCACCAATTTTGAATCTCTGATAAGATATCTTGATGTTGAGTGGCAAAACGATTTCGTTGAGCCATTAAATTAGCATTTGATATTTTTGGTGTGTTCAAAACAGAATATAACGTTGGATTAAAAGCCTCTAATTTAGGGGGGATGCCCATATTTGCCATCGCCCGCAGAAAACCAACCATATCATCCCAATATTGTTGAAAGGCTTGAATAAGAGCCATACGAACTAAATCTCGATGATGATCTCTTTCCATTCCTGCGGCAAGTTTAGCCGCATCTTGCCGACTATCAGAGAATATGACCAACTTTCGATTTGATTGTTCAGTAGCTGATTCCGTTTTTGGCATCTCTCGCATTAACCCACTCGCTAATACTTGTGAAGCTTTTTGAAACCCAGTGCGATGATTACGTAAGGGGGTAGGATAAGTTTTCCGTCGACCATAATTAACATCACAACGTGGGCACCGAGATGGCATGGCTGATTCTCGTTTAGCCTTTTCACTTTTGCTTTTAAGGATATACCACCAACCAAAGATCAACTCTTTAGGTTGACCGTGTTTTTGTTTTTGTAATCTTCCGGTTGATATATCAAAACCAGCCTTAATCCAATCCCGTTTTATTTTGTTATGTGTCCACTCTCCCCTTGCTGGTTTAACCGATTTATCATGAGGATTCGGCCAAAATATCGCATAATCACCATAAGTGCGATTCATAACTGTATTATCAGGAATTCCCTCCAAATCAGCTTGGTCGGGAGTAAGGGTATAGCCAACAACTTGTTTTCCTTTTTTTATTGGGGATTTATACCCCCCAATAAAAACCTCACCACACACTTCACATACAATAAAATCGAGTACCCTAGCCCCACAAGAGCAGGCAAAACGATGGGTATCATGCAAAGCCCCAACGGTGGGAGGTTCATGGTGACGCTCATCAGGAATGATATTTCCATCGGTACAGTCAGGGTTGGTACAGACCCACAGGTTTTGGAGATTGTGGAAAAACAGATGTCCCCGTACAGGTTGTGGTGAACGTCCAGTGTCTGGGTCTTTAGCTAATCCCAAAGCCAGCAATAAGCCATGCATGGCCTGAGAAAAAAGTCCATTTTGTGGAAATTTGGGGAATAGTAGTTTGTCAAGATGGGGTACCAAAGCCGGGCGAACTTCTCCTATCCCACCATTATTTTTATCCACCATCAGACAGGCATCACGTAGGGCATCCGCCACACTAATACTGTTTAAAGCCGAACCAAGTTGATCCTCGGCGGACTTATCTTGTATGGTTGGTGCTATAGTTTGGGCTAAAATTCGCATGGCCTGCTGTACATCCTCGTCAATATCCAGCGGATGTTGCTTGAAATCGAGTGGCTCTGGATCAATCTGTTTGGCAAAATCGGCAAAATATGACTGATACGTGGCTAACTTGGTATATGACCCTCGTTGTGGAGATTCCTGCTTTTCACTCAATATTTCAAAGTTATTAGGGTTACGCCCAAAAAATTGACACAAAAACTCTGTTCCATCCGCTCCTTCTAAACTGGCCGAGGTGGTTAGGATGCGTAACTTTGGCGAATCGGGTTCCAAACCAAGCCGATAGAGCAACAGTCGAATGATGTAGGCCACCTCAGTTCCGGGAGTGCCGCGATAGGCATGTAGTTCATCAATAATCAGGTGAAAAACTCGTTCAGGATGCCCCGGCTCATGCAACCATTGACGCGTTTGCTCAAACATGTTGTTCTCTACCTGCCGCATCATCATAATGTTAAGCATCGAATAGTTGGTGATAAGAATATCGGGTGGTGTTTCATGCATATCCCACCGAGACCACATCTCACCCCCATTTGGATTAGCAAAATACCACCGTAATGCCTTATCAGCTTGAGGATTTTTCAAGGCTTTTTGAATTTGCTCGTACTCTTTATCCCCCTCTTTCAACCGTTTTCGTAGACGACCTATAGTTCTAGGCCCTTTATGACCCGGCACCGGAGTTAAAGAGTTGTACCGTCCATAAGTAATCCGATTGCCACCCCGATGTTGATCAAGCCATCCATGAACCTTTTCATCATCAAGCGTAGATCGCAAACGATGAAGTTGGTCTTCGATTAACGCATTGAGTGGATACATGATAATGGCTCGCATGGCTTGCGGGCGGCTAATATGTCCCCATTGTTTGCAACGCTCTTGTCTGTCAGTCCACCAAAAATAGTCATGGTCAGCAGGAGGTTGATTAGCCGGTGACCATGTAGCCGATTCTTTGGCTAATTGTGCTAACAGCGGAAGCAAAAATGCCTCGGTTTTACCAGAACCGGTTCCGGTTGTAACCACAATATCTTTGTTGTCAACAATAGCATGATGCAAACTATCCCATTGATGCTTATAAAGCTGAATAGAATCGGGAAACAATGTTTGAGCAATATGTTGTAAATCGGCATATTCTGAGGGTAGCTCTTGAACCGCTTGCTCTAATGTATATTCAGAAGAGGGATAGACGGGAATGGTTTCCAAAAGAGGGGGTTGACTGAGCAAGCCCGCTTTCCCATTTTCAGATCCTGTCTGTCTCAATAATTTATCCCGCTCTTTAGACAAGGTACGATATCGTAAGGGGAAAGCACTTTTGATGTACATTCGATAGATTTCTTCTAAACGTTGGTATGATCCAATTAAATCATGCATATTTTTACTCCATTGTTATAAGTGCAGTTAATTTGTGACTTAAGTTTTTAGCAACAAAAGATGAAATATTCTTAAAATACAACCAATCATCAACCTGTTCAGGTAATCGACCAGAAGCGAGTACTAAGGCTCGTTCATACCAATCAGGCCAACGATAATTCACGGGTAAAGCCATTCGCCCTTGCTCTACATCAAGTACAGTTTCACATTTGTGGTCAGCATGGTATAAAGCCAAAAAACGCAAGCCATACCAATCTCCTTGTAGCCATTGCTCTTGTTTTGCATCGTAAAGCAGAGTTATTTGGAAGCTATCCGTTGTGGATTTCAGTTGGTATAACCCTGTTTCCTTGGGTAAACTAACGGGGTTAAAATTGCGATTTGACCATCGTAAAATCTCATATTTACTGAGTACCAACCCTGAAACAGGACGTAATCTAGCTTGATAACCGTTTACATCGGGCAGGATGGAAACAAGTTTATAGGCGGTTTCTCCAACATCATGAAGTGATCCGACTTTTTTAAGGGCAGGATTTTCAAGAAGAGTTTTTACACCATCGGCAGAATCAAACCGCAACTGCACACAATCAGGCGCGCCATGATGAGCTTGTGGTTCAGTTTCAACTGTGGCGATTTTCTCCAATACGTTGAGTAGTTTTGGAACGCGTTGCCCCGTTAACACGTAACGATACCCCTCATCTGCAAAGCTGAGTTGAACCAGACATGAAGGAGCAACCACCCATTGTCGACCGTCATCAACATATTCGACATGGCCTAACAAACGAAAATATCGGAAAATTTGTCGGGCTGTCCAGTTTGATTCCGGCAAACCAAGGGTTTGATAAACATGGCTAAACTGTTGCCAACTCCCTTCTCGTTTGGCCGACAGCCAATAGAGCAGATGATTTAAGGGTTCTTGAAATGTAAACGTTGGTCGTGTCGCTGGTTGATGTGTAGCATGAGCATCAAACACGTCCTCAAATTGAGGTAATCGTGGTGGAGTATAACGGATTTTACGACTGTACTCCTCAACTACAATTTCGGATGATACAAATGTTTTTATCTCTGCAAAATCAACATCACCGATATAATGTCCTAATTTCAATTGAGAGAGTTGAACGTGAATTTCAGGAGAGACATGTCCTTTGTTCGGACTGTTAATGCCGATAAACAGATAAAACTCTTTTGAACGTTGACGACCATCAGGACGTTCAAAACAAAGTCGAGGTATATAATCACTCAAATTATCCCTATTGATTTTTTGTGAAACTCTCTCGATAATTTGACTGGGATAGCCAAACATTTGATAAGTTCGATACCATTGCTGTTGAGTCATACAATTGCTCCTTCATCATTGATGAGCCGTTGATACATACGCTCCAAGAACAGAGCCTTCTCCAAAGGATGTTGTATGGAGTGATAAGGGGACAGTTTCCATCTCTAATTCTGTCCATTCAACTAAATTGAGATTTACATGCTTTTCATCCATTCCAATTTGAGTTGTCAAGGTATAGTCACCAGTCAAGTAGGATTGCCACTCTATAGAAATAGGTTGATTGGTCTCTACCTCGTCAAGGATGAATCTCGTTTGTCCAGTTCGATTGTCTATCAAAACTAGTTTGGCTTTAGGCTGAACCGAATGAATAACAACTTGTGGGCCATATTTTACAAGCCATCCATTACCGTTTGGGACACGAATTCCTCCCCGCAAACTAAGACTCAACGAGGATTGCGGTTTTAAGCTACTGCACAACTCCTCATGCTGAATAGAAATTTGGTTCCACTCCTCTGAAATCACCATCAGGTCGCCATATTCAAGCCAATTGCCACCAATTTCGTTCGGTTCATCTTGCCATTCAATGACACCCTTCTGTTTTAAGGTATTCAAGTCGGCTTGTAATGATTTTTTACACAGCAATACAAATGAGGTGCCTAGTTCTGGTTTTCCCCAAGTGGCATAATCTCCCATCTCTTCGTCGTCTGGGTCTGGTGTTAATAGCCAGAAATCACGAGCAGGTAAGAGTAACTGTTTCAAATCAGAGGAGTCTGTAAAGTTTAGACTTATCCCTTGATTTAATATGGTAGGTGTAACCATTATCTCCATCTCTTCAAACCAGCCCTTATGAGTAGGTGTAAGTTTATGTTCTTTTTCGCCATCATAAACGCTCAAATTGTCTGTCCGTATCTGGCGCGGTTGTCGAGGATGAAGCCAGTACTCAAATTCAGCGGTATAAAAATCAACAGTGCGATATATGCCTGCGGTTACATGCCGCATGTTGGCTTGGCGTGATAGTTGTTTGTTGGCTAACAACTCAGTATCGCTACCACACCATAGGTTATACTCGTTAATAATGGCTTGATTTAGCCCTGCGATATAAACATCATCTTTTTCCAAGGCACTTCTCAAATGTTGGGTTAAGTATTGTTTGTCCCGATTGATTCGTTGGAGAACCGCGTTATCCTCTAGGTTTTTTGACCAACGACGAGTAGAAAAATGTTTCCATAGAAAATCTTTGTCACTATTTCTAAGAAGCGTTTGGGAGATGGGATAGCCAATATATTTGTAAGGGCCACGACCACCTTTGGCGGAAGATACATATTCCTGATGAGTAAGCCAACTCACCCAATGTTCCCAAAATTTAACCTCTCCTCGTAGACCATCAGGCCGACCATCATCTGATAGCCCTAAGAGTTCGTTTAACCGCGTAAAATAGTCAGTTTGAGTGGCATTTTCGTCCTCGGACATACGATAAGCCGCTAACACCATAATACCCAAAAAGGCAAGATAAGGGGGCGTATTGTCAAAATTATTAGGTTTTGGTTCAATTAAACCTAATAAAAGATGTCTCCCGCGTACACAATGATTTCGTACCGCATCAATGAAATCCGTTACCCGTTCTTCTATTGGTGGGGGATTATTCATGAACGTCGCTATATTGACCAATGTTTCATCGTCAATCGTTAGAAATACAGGTGAACCAGACGGTAAGTTATCCAACAAGTAATTCAAGATAGCCTGATTCCATTTGTGATACTGCTGGCTTTTGAAGATATTCAGACCGGTTGGTTTTTTGTGTTTTTGAGGAGGTCTGGAAACCTCAGATGTATCTGCATCCTCGATTTTTGTTTCAGGAGGCGTAGCAACATCAACTGTTTTATCGGGTTCGAGTTCGGGTAACAGTTGAACCAGGGTAGACTCTGTTTTTGTATCTTGAGGTGTAGTATCAGACGATTCTTCGGGTTCGGATACAGTACTGGATTTGAATATTGGTACAGTATCCTCGGCTTTTGGCTCGATTTTCCGTGACTGAGTGTCTAAATCTTTTTCTTCTGATGCAATAGCCTCTTCACGTTTTTTCAATTCCACCAAGCGCTGTTGTAGTTCGATGCGTTCAGTATCAAGTTGTTGTTGGTCTTTGGATAATGCTAGTCGAGCCTGTAGCATCTCTTGCTGGAACGCATGTAAATCTTGCTCTAGTTTTTTCCCTATCGCCTGTAAATTTTGGTCGAATGTTTGTAAACGTTTCTCCTTTTCCTCAAGATTAGCCTCTATTTCTTCAACTCTCAATTTATCGGTGTGTAATGTCTCTTGTTGAACTTCGATGTGCTGCCGTAACTCTTGTAACTCCGATTGTTGCGTTTCCAACACCGTCGTTTGTTCAGCGACATAAACCGATTGTTGGGCAAGTTCTTGCTCTTTATCCGTTAAGGTTTCAGATAGTTGAGAAAGTTCTTGTTCTCTGCCCGTTAAGGTTTCAGATAGTTGAGAAAGTTCTTGTTCTCTGCCCGTTAAGGTTTCAGACGATTGAGAAAGTTCTTGCTCTTTATCCGTTAAGGTTTCAGACAATTGAGAAAGTTCTTGCTCTTTACCCGTTAAAGTTTCAGATAGTTGAGAAAGTTCTTGCTCTCTACCCGTTAAGGTTTCAGATAGTTGAGAAAGGTACTGTTCTTTACCCGTTAAGGTTTCAGATGATTGAGAAAGTTCTTGTTCTCTACCCGTTAAAGTTTCAGATAGTTGGGAAAGGTCCTGTTCTCT
>JAUCGB010000185.1 GCA_030377895.1 Anaerolineales bacterium HSG24 | reverse complement strand
GGGCCAAGACGAGGCAGCCCCCTCATTATACCAGAAGCGGTGGCCTTGAGACAAACAGTTTTCGATTGTGTTAAGCTAACGACTGGTTGAACACCGCTCACGAAACTCCGCCGACCAACCAAGCCTGTGGTGTTCAATCCAGTGCAATGGATTTGACCATGATGCCTGTTTTATAGGTCAAACTCCTCGCAAAATTCTTGAGGCGACATCACTTCAAAATGATGTCCTGTTGATAATCCTCTCAAAAAGTCACGATTATCCGACACAATTTTATCAACTTTTTGCCATTCACAAAAACCACTAATGATAGCATCACCTTTTTTCAAGCCTTTTGCTTCAAACATGGTAATGTATACATCTGGAACTTGTTCATAATCTAATCGAACATCTGATTCATTGACAAGTTGATAAAACTCTTTTAATTCTGATTGAGGAAGATTATCTGTTAACTCAACACGAACTTGATTAGGAACGATAATGTCAAATTTTGATAAATTGATGATGATTCTACGACAAGAATCTTGGATTTTTAACAGTCCAAATATCCATACATTGGTATCCAAACTAATTCGCATGCCTGTCACCGTATAACTCATCATAAACTTTTTCACGTGTTTGACGCAACTGTACTAAAATCTCCTCTCGACTCATCTTAGCAAATGGATGGTTTTCTCGAAGCCTATCCATAAATTTATTCATGCGTTCTTGCCAATCTGATAAATCAGGCTGGATAACTACAACCACGACTTGAGTTAATGGTGGTAATCCTGACAGTGTAACAATTCCTTCATTACTTACCACTTCATCAAAATGATATGTCTGCATAATACCTCCTCAACACTTCTTTAAGCTAACGATTGAATTCACTGAGTTGAACACCTCTCACGAAACACCACGGAACAACCAAGCCTGTGGTGTTCAATCCAGTGCAATGATTTGTTAGCGAGTTGAGCCATGATGTTTGTTTGCACAGCCGACTCTGCAAACATTACCCTGACTTACTAACTTCCCTAACAGCCTACCGTTAACTGTTTGACGAAATTATAAGTAAACAATTTTAGTTTGTTCAAATTCTGTCTAAGTTTATAGCCGTCAAGGCTGATTATCGTATAACGGGCAGGTAAGTTTTATGCCATTTTGGTAAATAATCTAATCTTAGTTCCGTTTCTGTATACCCCACGCTTTTTCCAGCATCAATATATAAGGTTGTTGTATAAACACCATAACTCTCTGGACGTTCAATATTTAAGGTTAGTCGGGCTGGTAAGCTAGTGGAAACGATACCTTTATTTGTTGATACATTTACCCAAGAAACGGCTGGAACTATATTTGCCGTCCAATTAACGGTATTTGTTGTGTATTCAGTTTCAATTTGTACCTGTTTTTGCATTGGAAAATGGTCGTCATCATCAACTTTTGTTTGCCAATTGTGGAGTTCGACTTGAGGACTGGTTAAGTAGCTTACAGCCTGCCAAGCATTTATTCGTCCCCACCCAAAAAATTTATCCCAACCTGTACTGCCCAAGTCGTCAGCAGTTTCCTCCAAAATGGCCCGGATTTGATGATGGGTCAAGGTTGGATCAAGTGACCAAACGAGGGCCGCTACCCCCGAAACATGCGGTGTAGCCATTGAGGTGCCTCTTTTATAACTATAGCCGCCGCCCGGAACGGTACTATAAATATCGGTGCCTCCCCCACCGGGCGCAACAATATCAAGGAGAGGGCCATAGTTAGAGAAACTAGATAGGTGATCTCCGTTCGTGGTCGAGCCGACTGCAATCGCTTGCTCGTATGCGGCGGGACAGTTGACACCCTGCTTATAATCATTACCCGCTGCACTGACCAATAATACGCCATTCTGATCAGCATATTCAAACGCGGCTTCAACTTCTTCCATTTCACAAGACCAACTCGAGTATCGTTCGCCCACACTCATGTTAATAATCTTGGCTCCACGATCCACTGCGAGATAAATCGCCTCCGCCAAAGTAGCCGAATTTCCGTTTCCAGAAGCGTCCAACACTTTGAGCGGCATAATTTGAGCATGCCATGCAATGCCAGCAATGCCAATTTCATTATCGCCAGTCGCCGCGGCGATACCGGCCACATGCGTCCCATGCTGAAAATCATCATCGGGTGGCATACCGGGGTTGATGTAGTTATATTCGGCTACAATTCGTCCTTCAAATTCAGGATGTTCCATGTCAAGCCCACTATCAATCACCGCAATGATGATATTGTCTTTGCCGGTTGTAATATCCCACGCTTCAGGGGCATCAATATCATGATCATCTGGGTTATCTAACGCCCATTGTTTATCATAATATGGGTCGCTTGGGGCTTCTAGAGCCTGAATTTGATGATTATAGGTGACAAACTCAACCTGCTCAAGGTTAGCCAAACGCTCCATGCCTTTTTGTTCTTGACCAGCAGGCAGATACACTCGAAACGAGTGAGAATGTGGTAGATAATCTGATGCGGTATAACCAAGCGTCTGCATCATGCGCTGTCCCGCTCGTCTGTCAGAATCAGTCTTTAGTTTGACGATGAGTTGCCCCGAAATTAGCGACGTTGTTTCAGTGGTTGAATTTGGTTCTTGAGCCGCGCTAGGTAAGGCGAATAGCACCATCAACAGGCCGAGTAATAGCCATGATAATTGAGAAAATAAACGAAAAGTCATACGTCATCCAGAAAAATTTTGTCCAGACCTGACAGGTTTCCAAAACTTGTCAGGTCTAATGGC
>JAUCGB010000184.1 GCA_030377895.1 Anaerolineales bacterium HSG24 | reverse complement strand
GTACTACGAACTTCGGTCAACATGCACAACTTATTTAGGACTCATTTCCTAATTTAAACAGCTTAAATGGGTATTTGCACTCATCTTACACTCATCCGCAACTTTTGAGAGTATACGCGGGTGAGGACCCAATTACGCGAAATTTGGGTATGTGTGGTATAATTGATTTTATGAACATACAATGTTTGCCATTAGAAAAGTCAATAGGTCATATTTTAATACACAATCTTGTTGATCAAACAGATCGACGACTGTTGGGCAAAGGCCGATCCTTGAAACCTGCCGATTTACCTACTTTGCAAGCCTCTGGTCAAGATAGAGTTTACGTGGCCGTGTTGGCGGATGATGATGTTGGCGAAAATGAGGCGGCTCGGCAGTTGGGATCCGTCGTCTCTGCCGGGCCAGTGCGAGTGAGCAAAGCGACCACCGGACGGGTGAATTTCATCGCGGAGAAGGCGGGTGTGTTTAAGGTGAATCCAGAGTCGTTGTTAGCCTTGAACGAAATTTCGGGCGTAACCTTAACCACCTTAGCCAACAATACCGTTGTCTCAACCAAAAAAATTCTAGCCACCTTCAAGATTATTCCCTATGCAATACCACAAAAAACACTCGAACAAGCATACAATACCCTCATTGCTCATCAACCCCTAATCACCATAAACCCGTTTGTCATTCAGCAAGCCATGTTGATCACCATCGGGCGAGAGACGATACGGGAAAAAGTTATCGGAGGTTTTACTCCGCCCATAACCGAACGGTTGACGAGTTATGGCACCTCGTTGATCTCTGGCCCTTATGTCTCGGAGTCGGTGTTGGAAATTAGCGAGGCGATTAAGACGGCCTTGTCGAGCGATGCCGATTTGATTATAGTCGCGGGCGAAACCTCGACGATGGATGAGAACGACATCATTCCGCAGGCGATTAAACATGTCGGTGGTGAGATTATTCAACATGGCGTGCCAGTTGACCCCGGTCACTTATTAATGTTAGGTTATTGTCAAGATAAACCCATCGTCGGTGCGCCCGGTTGTGCGCGCAGTTTGAGCCACAACGTCATCGACATGATTTTGCCTCGGTTAGTGACCGGAGAACGGCTCACGCGACGAGATTTGGTAGCCTTGGGACATGGTGGATATTTGAAGTGACCCTTCGAGCCACAGATTTTTGGGACACGGAAGAATACAAAAAAAAACGGATAAGACAGATAACTCCGTTTATCTGTGTCCAGAATCTCCTATTTTCTCTGATATTGATTTGTTTGATCTGCCTGATAACCGCCTGCCAAACCTCACCCGTTATAAAACATGTGACCATTGCCGTTGACGGGCAAACCCATGCCATCAGCACCGAAGCGGAGACGGTCAGAGAGGTTCTGCTTGAGGCTGAGGTTGAGTTGGGTGATCTTGACCGAGTTGAGCCAGATTTGTATAATGCTATCAGTTCCGGCTCCCATGTCGTCATCACCCGAATTAGAGAGGAAATTCTAGTTGAACATGAGATTATCCCCTTTGAGCAACAGACCGTTGTCAACGAGGCGTTGGCTCCCGGCGAAACGCGGTTGATGCAGTTGGGCGTGGCAGGTGAGGAGGCTATCTCATATCGACTGATTTATGAGGATGGGTTGGTGGCAACTCAAACCGAGATAGACCGTCAAATCTCGGTAGAGCCGATCCCCGAAATCATGGTGGTTGGCCCACCAAGTAACCTGCCTCCCGTGCCATTTGCGGGGACAATCACCTATCTGTCAAACGGTAACGCTTGGTTGATGCGGGGGAACAGTGCAAATCGGCGGCTAATCGCCACAGAGAGCAGTTTCGACGAGCATGTCTTCGCCCTGTCGCCCGACGAGGGGCATTTGCTGTATACTCAACCGCTGAGTGACGACATGGATTTACCGTTCAACGAGTTATGGCTGGCCTCGACTACCATTGTCGGCGAACAGCCAGAATCGTTAGCCCTCAACAACGTCTTGGAGGCGGTCTGGTCGCCGTTAATCAATTCATCGCTGGTGGCTTATAGCACGGCGGAACGGACGGTCAGCGCGCCGGGTTGGAAAGCGAACAACGACCTATGGCTGATAAATCCGTTAGCCAATCAGCCCAGTCCCATCCAGATTCTACAGCCGGATAACAGCGGTTTATACGCATGGTGGGGGGGCGATTTCGCATGGTCACCGGACGGCTCTACCCTAGCCTACGCCCGCCCAGACGAGATTGGCATCATCACCTTTACCACTCAGCGACCCATCACCTATCAGGTTACACCCTTGGTTGAGTTTGCCCCGCTTGAGACCCATAGCGACTGGGGTTGGGTTCCTCAAATTAGTTGGTCACCGGATAGCCGGTTTTTAGCGGCAGTGGTGCATGGCCCACCCATTGGCTCAGAACCCGCCGAGGAGAGTCAACAGTTTGAGGTGTGGCTCTTGCAGGCTGAGGGGATAACCGAGAATCGAAGGCTCAAGGTTAAGGTAGCCGAGCAGGTGGGCATGTGGGCTAGCCCGACTTGGGGAGTCAAAGGTATCGCCTACGGGGAGGCGATTGAGCCGCTACAGTCGGTCAATAGTCGTTATAAATTACGACTGATTGATTGGGATGGCAGTAATTTGCGTCAATTGTTTCCATTTCAGGCCGAACCGGGAGTCCAACTGCCAGAATTGGCATGGTCGCTGGATGGGGAACAGTTGCTATTTGTCTACAATGGCAATCTTTATCTGGTCAACTATCAAGGCTCACCTCCTAAGCCGCTAACCCAAGATAGTCAGGTTAGCCATGTGAATTGGGTCGCTCATCAGCGTGTATTGACCACAACACCGATAAACGCAACACAGAGTGTCACGACTACGAGAATTATTACTAAATAG
>JAUCGB010000043.1 GCA_030377895.1 Anaerolineales bacterium HSG24 | reverse complement strand
TATGCCTGATGTATAAGTGATGACCCATCGTATAAAATTTATCATTCAGAAATAATCATACACCTTTTGGTCATGTCTTATATTTCAGGTGTTATGTTCCCAAATATATGACGCGTTATAAATTAATTAGTTTGGATGTTGATGGAACTTTGATTGGAGACGGTGCTTATCCAACGACTCGTGTTGCTGAGGCGGTTGCCGCGGCTCGTCGAAAAGGGGTACAGGTTGCCTTAGGTACAGGACGAGCCTCAGAAGCATGTTACCATCTGCTTAATGCCCTCAATTTAGATGGGTTACATATTTTTTTTGATGGTGCGGCCATCGTCAATTGGCCGAGTAATGATATTGTCTACTTGCAGGCCCTTCCGCCTCGTGCCGCCGCTCATCTTATTGGGTTATGTCGTGAATATAACCTATTTTTAGAGATTTATGCCCATGATTTTTATTTTATTGAGCAGGACGGGGAGTTGGCTAAACATCAACGGGAAAAACTACAACTTAAACCAATTATCACTGATTTGATGACTCTGGTTAATCGGATTAAAATTGTAAAGGGACAAATTATCGCGGCCAATGCCGAGCAAAAAAAACGGGCCGACATCGTCACTATAGAGATGGAAAAGTATTGTAAACTCTCGTGGAGTTTTGATTATAGCAATGGCATGTATTTTGGTAATGCTATCTCTCGTTATGTATCTAAAGGGAATGCCCTGCGAGAACTGGTCGATTATTTAGGAATTGGTATCCGTGAAACGATTGCTGTTGGTGATTCATTTAATGACATGCCGATTTTTAGAGTTGCGAATACTAAAGTGGCTATGGGACATTCACCCGATGCCTTAAAAGAAATGGCTGACTGGGTCGCACCCTCTGTACAGGATGACGGTGTAGCCGCCACAATTGAAAAATTTATCTTATCTGAATAAGGAAATAGTAAACTGATGACAAATATCAAGCAGTACCAAGCAACTCGTTGGAGTTTGGAAAAGTTGATTGCCGCTCCTTCTGGCGAACCTGTTGAAACATTACAAAATGAGCTAGAAACGTTGACCGTAAAGATGGAGGCGTTTCGGCCTAAGCTAACGCCTGAGATTAGCGAGGCTGATTTTATCGAACTACTCATCATGATAGAAGCCTTGAGCGAGGTTGCTTATCGTTTGGGGGCTTATGGCTCGTTGTGGTTTGCCGAAGATACGCAAGACCAAACGGCGTTAGCCTTTATGGGGAAGATGGAGGAGGAGTTGATGGTCATCCAGAACCGGACGCTTTTTGTCGAGCTATGGTGGAAAGGGCTTGACGATTCAGTCGTCGAGCGGCTATCAGCCCACGCCGGTAAGTTAGAATATTATCTGGAAAAGATGCGCCTCTACCGTGACCATAGCCTACTTGAATCGGAAGAGAAGATTATCAACCTAAAAAATGTGAACGGTAGCAACGCCTTAATCACTCTTTACGACATGATTACCAACAAATTTGTTTTTGAATTAACCGTGGATGGTGAGCAGAAAAAATTGACTCGGGACGAGCTAACGGCCTATGTCCGAAGTTCATCGCCAGAGATGCGGGCCGCTGCCTATCAGGAACTGTATCGAGTTTATGCTCAACAAGATGCGGTTTTGACTCAGATATATATTCACCGCGTTCGGGATTGGGCTAACGAAAACATGACGTTACGCCATTATGAATCACCCATCTCGGTGCGTAATTTGCATAACGATATTTCCGATGAAGTTATCAATACTTTGCTTAATGTTTGTGCTGAGCAGTCCCAAACTTTCCAAAAATATTTCAAACTTAAAGCTGGATGGCTGGGCATAGATAAACTCCGTCGTTACGACCTGTATGCCCCCCTCAATCACAAGTCTAACCGCAAAATCGAGTACGCCGACGCAATTGATATGGTGTTGGACAGTTTCCAACAGTTCTCACCGGAGGTGGCTAAACAGGCTAAGCGGGTTTTTGATGATAATCATATTGATGCCGAGATTCGGCCCGGTAAACGAGGAGGAGCCTTTTGTGCCAGTGTATTGCCACAAGCAACGCCTTGGGTGCTAGTTAATTATACTGGCGAGCCAAATCAAGTGGCGACCTTGGCTCATGAACTAGGGCATGCGGTTCATGCCATGTTGGCCGAGAATCACTCGCTGTTGACCTTCCATTCGGCCTTGCCTCTAGCCGAAACCGCTTCTGTATTTGCTGAGATGCTTCTGACCGACCGTCTGCTCGATGAAACGGAAGACCCTAACGAGCGGCGCAATCTACTACAGACCGCGGTTGATGATAGTTACGCCACCGTCATGCGTCAAGCCTACTTTGTCCTGTTTGAGCGAGAAGCCCACCGCCTCATCGCCGAGGGTAAGACAATGGATGAGCTAAATCAGCATTACATGGATAATTTGTTAGCTCAATTCGGTGACTCTATGGATATTAGTGACGATTTTAAGCGTGAATGGATCGTTATTCCTCATATCTATCACACGCCTTTCTATTGTTATGCCTACAGCTTTGGGAAGTTATTGGCCCTGTCGTTATATAAACAGTACAAAAATGAAGGGACTAGCTTCACTCCCAAATTTATTAAGATTCTATCTTATGGCGGTAGTGCAAAGCCCAACCATATTTTAACCGAAGCAGGCATCGACATGAGTAATCCTGATTTTTGGCGTGGTGGCTTCGAAGTCATTCAAAACATGATTGATGAACTGTCTCGAACCTAATGCGACACCATCGAAGTTTAAATATGGATACTGATAAAAGCAGATTGACACGGATGACACGGATAACGAGAAAATCCGTGTTATATAATCTGTGGTTATCTGTGGTTAGATGAATCGACTAACTCATGATAAGTAGTTGCTTGGTTTCCATTTATTTGTATTATGTTGTACTATCTAAAGCGTAGCTTTGCATCGTTAAAAATATGTGTGGTTACCGAGTTAAAATTTAGCCGGAGAATTATAGAGTTTGCAGACTTGCAAAATCGAATAAATATGTCTACAATACTAGCGGTATTTGCGGATAATATTCGTGATACCAGTTCTAAATTCTTATTTTACATTGTGATGCTTTGTGGTATAATCGGCAGGAATTTAATTGTCGGGAGGAGGGCGCATGCGCCCGCCAAGTAACAGAGTCGTAGAACTAAAAATTCCCAGTGAACTTGGCTACGAAAAGATAGCTAGAGAAGCTGTTGCCATGGTAGCCAGGCGGCTTGACTTTGAGGAAGACAAAATTGACGATATAAAGACCGCAATCAGCGAAGCCTGCACCAATGCTATCCGTTATGGTAGTGGTGGTGATTCTCGCATGAAGGTGGTTGTCGTTCTTACGGCTGACGATACAAAACTAGATATTTTAATTAAGGACCCTGGAATTAGTGGAGACCCTCCAATTGGTGTTTCTATCCCAGACATTGCGGGCATGGTTATGGGAGAAGAGCGAATGGGTGGGATGGGTCTCTTTCTGATTCGTAATTTAGTTGATGAGGCTGGTTTTGTAGAGGTTGATGAAGAGGATGATGATGAAGGAAATCAATTTCGAATGGTTATCTATCGTATCCAAGATGACGATGAAGATGAAGATGAAGAATAAGCCTGAAAAATTAGAAAAAAGTAATTCAGGTGCGGAAATTTATGGAGGCACAATGTAATGAGCGATGAAATTCAAGTTTCAGTGCGAACATTTGATCAGGCTACGGTAATTGACCTTATGGGTGATGTAACTACCTTTGCAGAAGAAGCCATTAATCAAGCATATCAGAGCATCTCGTCTGATGGTGCATCGAATATTGTATTTAATTTTCGGGAAAATGATTACATTAATAGTGCGGGGATTGCCATTTTAATTGGCATTGTGACCGAAGCACGAAAACGAGACCAAAAATTGCTAATGACAGGTCTTAGTGCCCATTTTCAAAAAATATTTCGCATGGTTGGTTTAACGCAATATGCCGATTTACATCCCTCGGTGGATGATGCCCTATCTGCTTTGAATAATAACGGATCCTGACATAATGACGCGCAAATAAATTGATACGATTTTTACAAAAAGCCACACTATTTCGTGTGGCTTTTTGTATTCTATTATTTTATACTATTAAGGATACTAATATTGAATACAATTAAAAACTTAGCATTATTTGTCAAAAAAATGAAGCAAGCCCAGTCACCCGAGGTGGTCATTAATGTGTTTGAGTATTATTATAATCATCTATTAGCCGAAAAGAGCAATTTTATTTGCGAGGTCGATATTAAACGGGTTGAAACCTTGCCTGACGCAGAACAAATCTCCGAAAAATTACAGGAAACGGGACAACAGGCCCTTAGCAAAGTAGTATTACTAAAATTGAACGGGGGATTAGGAACTAGCATGGGGTTGGACAAGGCTAAATCGTTACTAACGATTAAAGATGATTTAACATTTCTTGATATTATCGCTCGGCAAGCCCTACGGATTTCTACCCCCTTAGTTTTGATGAATAGCTTTAACACTCGCGATGATTCGTTGGCCCTGCTAAAAAAATACCCCGATTTATGGGGGAACATCCCTTTAGATTTTCTACAACATAAAATCCCAAAAATCGCTCAGGAAACACTAACTCCAGTAAGTTGGCCTAGAAATCCCGCCCTTGAGTGGTGTCCACCGGGGCATGGAGATATTTATCCATCCCTGATAACCAGTAACCTGCTAGAACTTCTTTTGGAAAACGGTTATGAGTATGCCTTTGTTTCAAACGCCGATAATTTAGGTGCATCCATCAATAAAGCGATTTTGGGGTACTTTGTTCATGATAATCTTCCCTTTATGATGGAGGTGACGGATCGGACTGAAGCGGACAAAAAAGGTGGTCATCTAGCCCAACGACCTGACGGACAACTTTTGTTGCGTGAATCGGCACAATGCTCCGCCGAAGACACGTCGTCATTTCAAAATATAAGTCGTCATAAATATTTTAATACCAACAATTTATGGCTCAATTTGCCTGCACTAAAAGCGATTCTAGACCGTAAGAACAATATCTTGGGATTACCAATGATCTGCAATGCCAAAACAGTAGACCCTCGTGAGGCAGATTCAACGCCGGTATATCAGCTAGAAACAGCGATGGGATCAATGATTGAACTGTTTGAGGATGCTCAGGCTATTCGTGTGCCTCGTACCCGATTTGCGCCAGTTAAAACAACCAACGATTTGATAGCCATCCGGTCTGATCTTTATGATTTTGATCAAAATTATAACGTGGTCTTAAATCCTCATCGTGACACGCCTTTGCCGACTATTAGTCTTGATCCTACCTACTATAAAAGGGTCAATGATTTTGAGGCGCGTTTTCCCGATGGTGTACCATCATTAGTCGCCTGCCAACAACTCACGATAAAAGGTGATATAAAGTTCGGCGGTCAGGTAATCCTAAAGGGGAATGTAACCCTTGTTAACGAAACTGCTCGACAACGATATATCGAAGCTGGAACGGTCATAATCGGAGAATGATTAGGAATTAGGTAGGCAGAGATGCCTACCTTTTGTTTTTTGACCAATAATCTTTTGACCAATAATCTCCCGTAACGACGGCTCGCCCAACTCTTTTGTTAAGAGCCTGTCAAGTTGCTCAAGCGGAATAGTGCGCTGTGGCAAGATGTTCCGCCGGGAGCGACACAGGTGGGGCAGTTGAGCCAGAAACATCGCATACCCATACAGCGAGTCGAGGGGGCGTTTGTAGGCTAGAAAAAAGTAGAGTTGCCCATAAAGAAGTTGCCATCCATGCCGTAATAGCAACTGAGTCGGGATATTTTTTAGCATAATTAGCAGTCGATTGCGGGTCATCAGTCGGACATACCGCCCCCCGACTACACCGGCGCTGTGTCCGTGGTGCAGGATTTGGGCCGATGGCTCATAGAGATACCTGTAGCCACACAGTCGCCCGCGCAACCCCAACTCCACATCCTCCAGATAACTGTCGAACCGTTCATCAAACAGACCCACATGGTCAAAAAAACCATGCCGATAGAGCGTTGCGCCCGCGCAGGGTGAGAATATTTCATCGACCTTCGCGTAGTCACTGGCTATCTGTCCATATCCTCGTTTCATCGCAGAACCATACCAACTTAGGTTGTCGCCCGTATCGTCGATACGAGTCGGGTTAGCCATGAGGAGCATTTTGGAGGTGATAGCCCCGACATCGGGCGGGCTGTTATCAAGACGGTTGATTAGTGTCTCCAACCATTTGCGGTGGGGCAGGGTGTCGATATTCAACAGGGCGATATAGTCGGTTCGACTGCGCTGAATTCCGATATTGACTGCCGAGGCAAAGCCCAAATTTTTCGGCAGACGAATCAGGTCAACATGGGGATAGTAGGTTTGGATGAGGGTTGCCGAATCGTCCGTCGAACCATTATCAACCAGCAAGGTTCTGAAATTTTGGTATGTTTGCTGACGCAATCCCTCTAAACAACCGACTAGCCATATCTTGGAGTTCCAAATCGGAATGATAATAGATACTTTTGATGTTGTATTTGTAGATGTTTTCATAATGAAGTGGAATGAAGTGGAATGAAGTGGAATGAAGTTGGTTGAGCCTGTCGAAACCAGACGAATTTCGATAGGCTATGGCATGTGATCATGTTTTAGGCATCACTCTCTGATTTTGCCCGCCGAATCGTCCAGTGAGCGCGTCGATTAGGGCCAGTAATACGGCTCGGCTAGTGGGCCATCGTCCGCGCAACATGGATTTTAGAGCCAATGCCAAACCATAAGCCAGCCAAAAACTGTAGAGCCGGTATTTTTGTTTGGCCCGAAATTTGCGGATAAATAAAAACCTGTTGCGAATGATATAGTAGGCGTACAGCGTTTGCCTTGCCTCACCCGCTTGGTCGGTATCATGAAATGCCTCAACCAAAGGACTGATGATGGTCTGATACCCTTTCTGCTTGACCCGCTCACACCAATCGGCCATCTCACCGCTGAAAAAGTAAGCCTCGTCAAACAGACCCACCTCCTGCAACAAACTGCTCCGGAACAAGGCCGCCGTGCCAGAGACGTAACCGACTGAGTAAGGTTTCGTCGGCAGTGTCTTCATCTTTAAATGAGTGTTAATCTGTCGGGATACATCACCCCCACCGGCGGAAGTGATTCGATCACCATCCTTGAAGACAGGGCCGACTACGCCGATGGTTGGATCATCGTCTAACAATTGGCTTAAGTGACTGACTGCCATCTCGCTAATTTCAGCATCATTGTTCAGAAGCAGAATATAGTCATGCTGACTCGCTTCTGCTTCTGTGGGGATGAGTTGTCGCAAGGCCAAATTGTTGCCTCCGGCAAAGCCTAAATTCTGGTCGCTGGCGAGAAGTTGCACTTGGGGAAACTGGGTCGTGATGTGGTTGACGCTGTCATCATGGGAGGCATTATCAACCAGCCAGATTTGGGGCTGTAATTGTTGCCAACGGGTTAATCGAGCTAAACAAGTCAAAGTCGTATCGGCTCGATTCCAGTTCAAAATGAGAATGGTCAGACTGTTCATAGTTAAAAAACGTTCACATTGTGTGCCTGCGCTCTTTTTCAGGTTATTGTCACGCTACAAGCGTGACCTCCAATTATCGTAGGTGACGCTTGTAGCGCCACGAGAAAATCTTTTTCTGAAGGGCTGTAGTATAACACAAAGGATAGCTCATTCGCTATTCATTCATTCACTATTCGTTTATTTGAAAATTTATTTAATCTGATTTATAATTGGGGTTTCATGTCTGAAAATAAATCTGTCACACCTACATCATATTTAGAATTTAATGTTTCTCAACTGCTTAAAGAGGAGACGGGCGTAATCCGTAATTTTGCGGTTACGGCTCAACTCCTGTTTGATACGGAGCAGACGATAACCCTCAACTCACCTGTCACCGGACGGCTGAAATTTTTATCGGTTGGGCATAACATCTTAATCACCGGAACTTTGCAAGCCACAGTTCAGCAAGATTGTGGCCGTTGCTTAAATCCGTTTGATACGCGCATAACGATTGAGCTGGAAGAGGAGTTTTTTCCCTCTGTTGATGTGAATACTGGCAGTTCACTGAGCCATTCCGCAGAGGTCGAAGAGACAAACCTGATTAACGATCAACATATCTTGGATTTGTCTAAGATTACGCAACAGGAGTTCGTTTTGGCCGCCGAGTCTGTCCGCTACTGTCGAGAGACATGTTTGGGACTTTGTTCTCAATGTGGTCAAGATTTGAATATCGCTACCTGCGATTGTGATATAGATAAAACAGATTCTCGTTGGGCCGATTTATTAGCCATGAAAACTGAAATTATGTAAGTAGGCAGTAGAGCAAAACTCACTATGTGAGCGACTTTGTTCCAACGCTCTGCGTTGAAATGTCTACATGAACGTTCTGCGTTCCCACTTTAACTTGTTTAATAAAAAAAGGATTAAAAAATGGGTGCTTTACCAAAAATAAGGATTTCTTTAACTCGCCGTAGGCGCAAACGAGCGCATTATTTACGTCTAAAAATGCCGACCATGATTCATTGTCCTAATTGTGATAAACAGCGTTTGTCTCATCATGTTTGTCCTCATTGTGGGCAGTACAAAAAACAACAAGTCTTTGAAGTTAGTGAAGACGAGTAAAAATTAGGCCGCGTTTTTTGAGGTCTATAGAGAAAAGTTTGTTTTAGCCGTGTCAATTGTCACGGCTAATATTTTGTTACCATAAGTGTAAACTTAACGTTTGTAGTAGGCGATTCATCGCCTTCAAATGGCACTAAAGTGCCTACTACGAACTCTTAAGTTTACGGTCATGATTTTGTTACATTGGATTTTTAGTTTAAGCTAATATTTAACCGGATTAACAAAATTAAAAGCGAAAAATCTTGTTAATCCGGTTAATCCGTCAAGTATTAATGTCAAAAACAGCATTTTTATTTCCCGGCCAAGGCTCGCAAGAAGTTGGCATGGGGCGAGCCTTGGCAGAAGAGTATCCGGTGGCCGCCGAGACGTTTGCTCAAGCTGATAAGATTCTCGATTTCCCCTTAAGTCGTTTGTGCTTTGAAGGGCCGGAAGCAGAACTTAATGATACAATAAATACCCAAGTCGCCATTTTTGTGACTAGTGTTGCCGCATGGCGGGCGTTACGGGAGATGGGGTATCAGGTTGAACCCGCTTATATTGCTGGGCATAGTTTGGGTGAATATACGGCCTACATGGTAACTAATGTAATTTCCTTTGCCGAGGGGGTGCGTTTGGTTCGGGAGCGGGGACGATTGATGAAAAAAGCAGGCAAACTGAATTTCGGTGGCATGGCTGCAATCTTAAAACTCAGCGACGAGCAGGTAATGGAGATATGTCAACAGGTTGTGACCGAAAGAACGGGCACGGTGCAGGTCGCCAACTACAACGCCCCCGGCCAGATTGTCATTTCTGGTGAGTTGGTCGCGGTGGAGCGAGCCATGAACCTCGCCAAAGCTGCCAAAGCCAGAAAGGTGGTTAAGCTCTCTGTTAGTATCGCGGCCCATTCTGAATTGATGGCTGTTGTGGCAACTGAGTTTGAGCAAGTTATACAAAAAATTCCCCTTAGCTTGCCAGAAACCCCAATTGTCGCTAACATAAATGCAAGACCCTTGACCACGATTGAAGCGATTCAGCAGGAAATGGCTCAACAGCTGACCACCTCGGTACGTTGGACGGATACGATTCAGTACATGATCTCTGAAGGTGTGACCGAATTTGTCGAAATTGGGCCAAAAAAGGTGTTGAGCAGTCTTTTGCGCCGCATTGACAAAACTGTCAAGCGACATTCGGTGCAAACGCCCGAGGATATAGGAAAATTAGTCTAATGTTTACTTTAACCGATAAGATCGCGATTGTCACCGGCAGTTCCAAAGGAATTGGGGCCGCGATTGCCAAAACATTGGCCGCGCAAGGGGCTAAACTGATTATCAACCATCGTAACAGTGCCACTGAAGCGGAAACCGTCGCTCAATCTATTATTGAGATCGGAGGTCAGGCGACGGTCATTCAGGCCGATGTTAGTCAGGCCAGTGAGGCGCAGGCTCTCATCAAAGTGGGTGTCAAAACTTACGGTCAGGTTGATATTTTGGTCAATAATGCCGGTATTACGCGGGATAATTTGATCATGAAGATGAAGGAAGCCGATTGGGACATGGTTCTTAAAACCAACCTATCGAGCGCGTATCATTGTAGTAAAGCGGTCATTCGACCTATGCTCAAAAAACGATACGGTCGCATCATCAACATTACCTCGGTGGTGGGGTTGTCGGGTCAAGCGGGGCAGGCCAACTATGCCGCTTCCAAAGCCGGTATTATTGGGTTGACCAAGTCGCTGGCCCGAGAAGTCGGCTCACGACATATCACCGTTAATGCCGTTGCGCCGGGCTTTATTCCTACGGCGCTGACCGGTGTATTATCAGAAGAGGCGGTGAATAGTATTGTTCAACAGACTCCCTTGGGACGGTTGGGCAAACCGGAAGAAGTTGCCTCTGCCGTGGCCTTTTTAGCATCTGATGAGGCGGCCTTTATTACAGGGCAAATTTTGTCGATTGATGGTGGCTTGGTTATGCAGTAATTTTATTGGTATTTGCTCTAATTTTTGGGGAGAAACGTAGCCTGAGCTTGCCGAAGGCTACCGCTCCTCCAACGGCTCGATACATTTACAGTCTATTTATTGGTTTCGATAGACTCAACATGATTTCGAGTAAATATTCTCATTGTGTAAGAATATTTTTTACATATAGTTGTTTTATTATTTAATTGTGTTATTGTTTAACGAACTTTTACAGTTTAATCAGCTTTGGGGGAGATGGCCTTATGATGCCTCGACGGCGTGCCCGGGCAGTGACTTTGCAAGCTTTATATGAGCTTGACTATGTTGACCATGCCATTGAAACAACTTTGACCTCGTTGGTGGAGCAGTTTCCATTACCAGAGGCAGCAGAGGAGTTTGCATGGTCATTAGCAACCGGTATCCATAGCCAACGCGACTATCTTGATGATATTGTGAAGACTTTGGCTACAGAATGGCCCATTACTCAACTTGCCGCAGTAGATCGTAATGTGTTACGAATTGCGGTTTATGAGTTTTTATTCAAGCCTGAAATCCCTCCCAAGGTAACCATTAATGAAGCCGTAGAACTGGCCAAGATGTTTGGAGGCGAGAGTTCTCCACGATTTGTTAATGGCGTACTCGGTAGCTTACTCTCCCACGAGGAGATAAAATCCGAGAAAATATCAAAATACAGGTCAGGTAATCCCTCTGCTGGTTAACGAGAACTAGAAAATATATGGATATTTTAGGTGTTGGTATTCCCGAACTAATATTTATCTTGCTCATTGCCATGATGGTGTTTGGGCCGCGTCGCCTACCAGAAATCGCGAGTCAGATAGGACAATATGTCCGAAAATTTCGGATGATGTCGCAAACGGTTCAAGCTGAATGGCAACAGCAAATTAAGGGAGCGGCAGCTCTAAAAGAAGAAGCTAGTAGACTGCTTCCCCCTTCCACAAAAGATTTAACCGCTGAGATAAAAAACCAAGTGGCTGATACAATGAATATTGATAATCTGCTTAAACCGAAGGTTAATCCAGATAAAGAAAAAACTCCAGAGATGGACAAAATCGACGTAATCAAAGAAAAAACTGATGAGTAGTTCTGCCGCCCTACAAGAAAAATCCAAATTAGATGGACAAATGGCTCTTTTTGATCATCTTGACGAGCTAAGAAGCCGCTTAGTTAGGTCAGTTTTAGCTATTTTGATATGCACCGTTGTCGCCACGTTGTTTACTACCGAAATCATCAAACTGCTCATTGAACCCTACGGCATAGTGCTAAGAACTCATGGGCCTACAGAAGGAATTTCGACCTTTTTTCGGGTCGCGTTTATGACCGGATTCACGATTGCCGTCCCTTTTGTGTTTTATCAATTTCTCATGTTTATTTTGCCCGGTTTAGAGCGGAATGAGAAAAAATATATCGCCATATCGCTTCCGGCAGCGAGTTTGTTGTTTTTGACCGGTATTGGTTTTGCTTGGTTTATCATGATTCCCGCCGCGATAGGTTTTTTAAGCACTTGGCAACCCGAAATTTTTATTCAAGAATGGCAATCGCGGGAATATATACCCTTCGTGACATCCATGATTTTTTGGATTGGTGTTAGCTTTGAAACACCTTTAGTCATCTTTATTATGGCTAAAGTCGGCCTAGTTACCCCTCAATTCCTCATCAAACAGTGGCGTTTTGCCGTCGTACTGATTGCCATCGCCGCCGCAGTGATTACCCCAACCGTTGATCCATTTAACATGGGTTTGGTGATGTTGCCATTATTCGTTCTTTATGCCATTAGTATTTTACTGTCATATTTTGCTTAACCTAAACAAAAAAAGGATACCATTATGTCTACTTTAATTACGAATGGAACTGTACTAACTTTTGGAGATGATAAGCGGGTGTTGCCCTACGGGGCCGTTTATTATGAAGGAGATACGATTGTCGAGGTGGGGCGTACTGCTGATTTAGAGCAGAAATATCCCACCGCCGAGCGGATTGAGGCGCGTGGGAAAATCGTCATGCCCGGCATGGTCTGTGCCCATACCCATTTTTATGGCGGATTTGCTCGTGGTATGGCTATTCCCGGTCAACCGCCAAAGAATTTTATGCAGGTGTTGGAGCAACTCTGGTGGAAAGTTGACCGTGCTTTAACCTTGGAAGATAGCAAATATACCGCGTTAGTGGCCTTGGTTGATGCGATTCGGCATGGTACAACTACCGTGATTGACCACCATGCCAGCCCGACCCATATCGACGGCTCGTTGGATGCTTTAGCCGAAGCGGCCACAGATTCTGGATTGCGGGTGGGGTTATGTTACGAAGTGACCGACCGAAACGGGCCGCAAGGAACGCAAGCCGGAATCGACGAGAATGTGCGATTTATCAAAAAATTACGGGCTAATCCGAATCCAAAACTGGGCGCATCGTTTGGTCTGCATGCCTCCTTTACGGTCGGAGAGCAGACTTTGCAAGCCTGTTTAGACGCGTCCAGAGGCTTAGACACTGGCTTTCATATCCATGTGGCAGAAGATAAGGCAGACCAACTGGATAGCCTGCAAAAATACAATAAACGGGTGGGAGAACGCTTGGAGGATGAAGGGGTGTTAGGGCCAAAAACACTGGTCGCCCATGCCATTCATGTGGATGCTTTTGAGATGCAAATCCTTAAGCAAAGCCAAACCAAAATCAGCCACCAGCCACGTAGTAATATGAACAACGCTGTGGGTGTGGCCCAGATCGAGACCATGCTCGACAAAGGAATTACCGTCGGATTGGGCAATGATGGTTTTTCTAACAACATGTTCACCGAAATTCACACCGCTTATCTGCTTCATAAGAGCTACCAAGAAGACCCCCGCGCCATGCCCGGCGACAGGTTGATGGAGATGGCCTTTAATAACAACGCCATCATCGCCGAGATATTCTTCCCCAAACAGGTCGCCAGCCTGATCCCCGGCGCGTATGCCGACATTATCATGCTCGATTATCTGCCCTACACCCCGTTGACGGACGGCAACTATCCGTGGCACCTGATTTTCGGCATGGATGGCAGTCGTGTCACCCACACCATCTGTGGCGGGCAACTGTTGATGAAAGATCGCCAACTTTTGACCTTGGATGAGGCCAAAATTGCGGCCCATGCCAAAGAACTCGCGCCTAAGATTTGGAAACGGGTTGATGGGATGTAGGTGAAACGTGACACTGAATCGTTGAATCATTGAATCAAAAGAGCGTCCGGCTAATTGGTCGGACGCTCTTTTTGATTCAGGTAAGTCCCACCACCCGTTACAATAGTCGGTAGTCCTGCACAAGTAGTGATAGGGAAATCCGGAGTGCAAGGCTTGCCTTGCACTCCTCATCTGCACCACTATAAACGTTTTTAACCTCCTTTGGGTCTAACAAGCAACCGCTTAACCTTCCATTCATCCAGATTACGCGACTCTGGGCTGAAATTGACTCCGATGAGAATTACTGACCTGTCACTTGCCTTATATCTATCGGCATACCCGTTATCCTCAATCTGATCCAAGGCAACTTGAGCGGCTTGATTACATTTGAACTCAAAGATGTAAACCTTGTCCTTAAAGCTAATCACCAGGTCAATTCGGCCTCGACAAGTCAGCAGACTACTTTGAGCCTCTCCACCGGAGGCGGTCATCATCAAATAGAACATGGTATGATAGTAGGCTTCATCCCGTTTGGTCTGAATATCATAAGGAATGGCGGCAAAGATAGCGGTCATTGATTCAAAGAATGGTTTCAGTTTCTCTTTGGCTAAATATCTGTTCAGGCGTAAAACATGGGAACTGATAGCTCGGCTTTCATTTTCACGCCAAGCAAAGAACAACGATTCATTAAAACCAGTCTTCACTTCTTGATTAGGGTAGTTCAGGGTATAGAAATAACCATCTTCGACAGATTCAATGGTCAGGTATCCGGTTTGAAAGAGAATAGCTTCTGGAATTAGATCATCAATTTCAAAGGTACTGAAACTGCTTTGGCTGATTTCTAGTTGTTCTATTTCTGGTAGGTTGTATCCTGTTCCTTTAAGCAGGTTGACCAAGAATGTCGGTGTACCGGTTTCAAACCAGTAGTTCTTAAAGGCTTTGTTCTGCAAGGCACACAGGATGGAAAAAGGATTATAGACCTTAATATCCTTCTCGGAGAAACGATAGCCGTCATAATGTCGTTTTAATTTTGCCATCACCTGTTCCTGAGTCAGATCAAATTTGGTTGCCAATTGTTTGATATTATCCTGAAAATAATGCTCCAACTCGGCTTGGGTATAGCCCAGCATATCGGCATAATCTTCATTCATGGTCAAGTCAGACAGATTATTTAGCTCCGAGAAGATAGAAACACGGCTAAACTTAGAAACGCCGGTTAAAAAGACAAAACGCAAGGCCGGCCCGATTGAGGCATCTTTTAAGACACCAAAGAAAACCTTCAATAGGTCACGATTGGCTTTGCCGATTTCTAATGCCGTCTCTCCTTTGCCGATATGTTCAATGATACGTTTATCATATTCATCAATCAGAATGACCACCGGCCTGCCGGTTTGCCGATACATGCCCAAAATCAGTTCTTGGAATTGACGTTCAACTGCGTTGGACTCGAATAAAATCTCATGCTCCACCGCGATTTGTTTGAGACGCGCGGATAGCTCTTCACGCAACACCTCTGGGGTTTGACCGGGGATCCCGTTAAAATCGAGCAGGACAACCGGATGGGGTTGCCAATCCCAATCTCCATGCTCTGTGATCCATAGTCCTTCAAACAGTTCCTTTCGACCAGCAAACAAGTTCATTAGAGTTGTCACGAGCAACGTCTTTCCAAATCTCCGCGGGCGTGATAGGAAATAAAACATGCCCTGATCAACGAGGCGATAGATCTGTTCGGTTTTGTCCACATAAACATAACCATTTTTGCGGATAACTTCAAAGGAATAGATACCAACGGGTAATTTTTTCATAGTGTTGTCTCCTGATCCCCAAGTGATTGATTAACTTCAGTACTTCAGTAATGGTGAGACCTGTCAGGTTTTCAAAACTTGACAAGTCTGTTTCTGAACATTTATAGGGATATTGATTGTTTTTGCATAAATTTAAGTATTATCAGTAGACTGCAATGGATGTGAAAATAACAAGATGTGTGGCTGATTGTTTTCGCTCAAAAGTTCACATAATGATTTTTAATGGTATATTATAACGCTTAATTGATCAGTGTCATTCGACTAATCATGTTCTGAACTTCGATTGCAGTCTACTGATTATGAAAGGTATTATAACTAAAAATAAAGGAGTAGGAAAATCGAGAATCACTGATTCTTTCGGAGGAATCAGTGGTTCGGAAATTAAGGAGATTATTATGGGTAGTCTTGCACAAGTAGTGATGGCAGAATCTGCAAGGCTTGCGAGCTTTGCACTCCTTATCACTACCTTTGCACCAAAACCTCAACATTTCCTCATAAAAACCTCAAACAAAAATTGACCAAATTATGTTATACTAGCCCGTAGTTTACCAGCACGCGACATCATCTACCTGCAAGTTCTAAACTTGCAGGTAGATAACGGAGTGCACCACTACCAAGAGGCAACATGGCGAAACGAAAGTTTCAACTGAGCAACCAACAAGTTAAGAAACTGAAACATGCCTACAGCGATTGTGATGATGGGCTAACTCGGACTCGGTATCAGGCGGTGTGCTTGTATGGCACGAACTATCCGGTTGAACAGGTTATGGAGATTACCGGCTGTAGCAGAACTAGTCTGTTAGATTGGTGTCGTATCTACTCGGAGAAGGGGCTGTCGGCTTTGGGTGATTGTCGGAATGGCGGCAATCGAGCGAAACTGAAAAACGGCCAAATTCAAGAGTTGGCGGCATGTTTGCAGAGTTATAGACCGGCTGACCTGTTTGGTTTAACGGCTGTCAATGGTCAATATTGGACGGTGGCTGATTTGCAACGAGCGGTACAACTGTGGTTTGGAGTCACCTATCGTAGCTCTAGCTCATATCATCGCCTGTTTAGACTGTGCAACTTTAGCTACCAGCATGGGACAAAATCGTACCGAAAAGAGGGCTAGTTACAATTTGATTGTCCGATGTTTAAATGGGAGTGACCGATTCAAACCAATTTCAAACTTTAATGTGATATACTGGATTTTAGTACTGTAGTACTGCTCTTTTTAAGAGCTATTTTTTGCTCAAATTTTTTTCACCATAATCTCAATATCTATTGTCCTCTGATATGGTATCATGGGGACAACACAGTATTAAGTAATAACACAAAGGAGCTAATCTTATGGAACAGAATTACGTCAAGACATTTAAATCATTACTAATAATCGGATTGTTTAGTTTACTGATGGTATTGCAAGTTGATAACACCCTCGCCCAAAGCCCGCCCAACGGCTGTGCTTGGGTCTATAAGCAGATTGAGTATCAAGGAACGTACCAACAGTTTTGTAACGATGTCCCTTTTGTTGGATGGGACTGGAATGACGCGGTTATGTCGATTCAACTTCCCGTTGGTTATGAGGCTTTAATCTATTCCGATGCTGATTATGGTGGTAATAGCGTGTTAATCTACCATGATCGTAGTTGGTCGAGGGATTTACGAAACGCCAACACCGCACCGGTTGGTTGTGCAGGTACTTGGGATATGTGTCTCTCTTCATTGCGGGTCTGTACCGTGGAGAGTTGCCCCTCAGCCAACCCAGCGACACAGGCGCAAACTTATGAGGCCACCTATTACAACAAAAAAGCATACTCCAATGGCATCATTACGATGGAGGCTGGTAGTACAGAAACGGTCTGGGTTGAGTTTAGCAATAGTGGCACCTTAACTTGGCCCAGTGGCATTACTCGTTTAGGCACGGTTGACCCCAATAATCATGATGGTATTGATTTCAACTCCCCATTTGCCCATAGTAGTTGGGTTGATGGGAACAGTTTGGTTCGACCTGCATGGCTGAATGACCCCGTGGTGCCGGGAGCGATTGGTAAATTTGAGTTTATCATTCAGGCTCCAACCACCCCTGGAAGCCATAAATTTATCTTCAAACCGATAGTTGAGGGGCAAGCCTGGATGAGCGTGGTCGGTTACTGGAATATTGATGTGGTATCAACGCAACAACAGCCAAGCAACACCAAGCCAACCATACCCAATATTTTGCCGCCTGAACACATCAAAGACAGTACCAAAAATGTTTATCGTTTAAGTTGGAATTCGGCCACAGACCAACAAACGCCTTCCCATCAACTCCAATATCAGGTACGGGTTGGAGAACAGGCTGAAAGTAGTGATATCATTAACGTTGGATATGCAACCTTTTACGAGTGGCCTCACCCCGGTATCGCGGGTAATTATTATTGGCAAGTGCGGGCTTGTGATATTGAAGGTTTGTGTGGTGAATGGAATGAGCAACCGGGGCATATTGCGGTTGCGGAGGGGGAAACACCAAATAACAATAATAATACCCCTCCTTATAACTTAGAATTATCTGTTGATCGTCAGGTTGTCGTAGGTAGATCTATTAGATTTGAATTTTCTGCTCAAGATGATGGTCAAATACGAGGTTTGGATTATTCCTTACAAGTTGCTACAGATCCTGACTTTTCTCCTAGTTCATTTGTTACAGGAATTGGTTTCCGAGGTAACATAAATGAGATAGATGGTTCAAATTATGAGAATACTGAATGGAATGATTGGATACCATCTAATAAAGGACATTATTGGGTACGTGTTGGGGCTTATGATGGGCAGTTATGGAGTGAATGGACTGATGGTAAATACTTTTTTGTGAATGCTTCAGCAGGTCAACTTTCCATTAAGGGTAAGGTTTATTATCGTGATGGAAGAAATGACATTACCCATCTTGATGGTGTTAGAAACAACAAAGTTCAATTATTTGGATGTGTAGCAAACGGGCATAGGACTATGTGGCCGAATGGTGAATGTGTTTATCTTGATACAAAGACAGATGTTATTAATGGGGAGTATATCTTTAAAGTAGAGGAAAATGATTATTCAAGATATACTGATTTGCCACGAGGATATTATACGGTAAGAGTAACACCAAAAGAAAATTATGAGATAGATAATTACTTTGAGCAAATGGTTGATTTAACTCAAGGTAGTGTTGAAGGTGTTAATTTTGTTGCTACCAGACCAAAGCAAGAATCACATTGGGAGAAATGTGATGAAATTACAAAGGGGATTTGTGTAAGAGATGGTGAATTTACTCACATTGCTGTAGCAGATTTAGATCATCCTAATGTAAATGTTATGTTAGCTCAAGAATTTGTAGATGGTAGTGACAAAATGAGGCGTGGTACAATATTTGCTCGTACAAATCAATCTGCCCATAACAACTATCATGCAGCAATTAACGCCAGTGGCTTTAAGTGTATAGATGGTGGAAAGAATGGTTTTGTAGAAGAAGATGACAAAGGGCTTAATACATTAGTGGTAGATAATCGAACTATAGCACGAACCTATAAAGCTAGTTTTATTTCTTACGAAGATAGCCGTTTAAGTCAAGCTAGTATCTATCGTAATGGATTGGATTTTGCAACTCAATATGAAAGTGTTGATAACGATCATGAAAAGAATGATGTTAGACAAGAAGTTGGTAGACTTACAAATGGCGTTGATTTTGCTGTTGGATATAGAGCTACAATTTTTGATCGAGACAACTATCACAACGATGATGGAATGTTGTCTGATGATGCTTATAAAAATATTGAAAGTGACGATGATTACTGGACTGCCATAGGCGTATCTGAGAATGGAAGCCGATTATATTTAATGTCAGCCCACGAAACAATGTCACTTAAAATGTTTGCTAGCGAGTTTCAACAAGTTGAAGGAGTACATCAAGCGATCTTGTTAGATGGTGGAGGATCATCTCAATTTGTGAGTATGGGCAAAACACCAGGAACAACTTTGTATAACAATGTTATAGAACCCTTAAGAGGAAAATCAGATTGGAAGACTATCAGACATGATTGTAATGACGAAAAAAGGAAACCAAGACGTATTGTTAATGCCATTATTGTAGCTGGTGGTGAAGTAACACCAAACCAACAAAAGTTACTTAATAAGTGTGGAACACACTTTATTAGAACAGACCGTCTTGTTGCAAATTTTGAAAGTAATACCTTTTTTGATGGAATTGCCTGTAGAAATAGACAATCCTTCGATTCTCTTACCTTATCTTATCAGCAACACCCTATAACTGACACAGGTACATTAAGAAGTATTGGTTACTTTTATACCCTTGAGGTGGAACAGGATGATGGCACACTGGTAACACCCCAAAAGCCATATAGCATGACGGTCTTTTATGGTGAAGAAAATTTTGACCACAATCTGTTTGAGGAAGATTTAGCCCTGTATTACAAACAAGGTGATGAGTGGGTTAAAGAGCCAACCAGTATTATTGATGTTGAGGCAAATACCGTTAATGTTCAAACTACTGCTATGGGTTTATGGGCCATCCTCGCCGAAGTTCGTCCGGCAACCCTGACCTTAACCAGTGTCACCAACCAACCAGCCAACATCGCTTTCTCGGTGGATGGGGCAGAGCCGTTCATCCTAACCAGCAACGCGGTGTATAGTATGCCCAACCTCTATCCGGGTGATTATCTCATCTCCCAAGACCCGACCAGCATGCCGGATCAGTACTGGACGTTAATCAATGTCTCATGTGAAGACCAGCATGGGCAATCTGTATCAGCCACGATAGACCGAGATAACTTCCAAGCCGACATTTCAGTGGCGGCGGGGCAACATCTGACCTGTACCTTCCTGAATGAACGGGCGGGTTATGGGGATGGTCGGTATCGTATCTATTTACCAGAGATTATCAAGGGTATTATAGAATAAAACAGGAGTGCAACAAAAAACTCTCAACATTTCCTCATCATTTCCCTAGTGTTTCTGCTGAGGTTTCATGGTATACTAACTTAAGTTGTTAAATTGTCTTTACCCATCCCACAAGTTTAAAATTTGCGGGATGGGTATTTGAATATTGTAGCCATATATTGTCTACTGCGTGTCAAAGAATCATACAATAGGCAATACACCCTTTAAGGAAGGTGGATTGTGAGAGCTCAATTTGTGAAACATAGTATTAGATTAAGTTTGATGGTTTTAATGGTAGTCGCAACGCTTGGCCTAGCTCTGGCCGAAACCCATGACGGCTGGGGCGCAGACCGCCTCAGTAGTAGCCGGATAGATGTCTACATTACCGGAGATGGTGGTGTATCAAGCAGTAAGACAGTACGGTATGAAAATATCGGTAGTACCACCTGGGATAGTAGTTCCGTTGTCTTGTCCTATCGCTACGAAAGTGGTGATGATGGTTGGAACGGCAACACCGAAAGTGCTTTCCGTTGTAATGATTGGCCGAGCAACTATTGGGCCGCCAGAGTCAATGGCACGGTTACGCCCGGTAATGACGGCAGTTTTAGTTTGCGTTTTTGCAACAATCACAACATGCCAGTTGGCACTTATACCGAGCATTTTGATATTGCTCACAGTGGTGAGTGGTTCTACTTTGATGATCCCTACCACTATGAACGGCTAGAGGTTCGGGTTCATATTGAAGCAGAGGCCGTTGATACGCCCACACCTGAACCGACAACCGCCCCGACAGCAGTCGCCACGTCTATACCGGTTGTCACACCCTCCGGCGCGGCTTGGGACGCGGATCCAGTTGGCATTCCCATTTTTGACGTTTACATCACCGGTGATGGTGGCACTTCCGAAAGCATCACCGTGCAGTACAGTAACATTGGTGATAACAGTTGGAGTAGTAGTTTGCCGGTGGTTCTCTCCTATCGGTATGAACCGGAGAATGACAGTGGTTGGAATAACAACACCGAGAGTGCCTTCCGTTGTGACGATTGGCCCTCTGAGAATAATTACTGGGCCGCTAAAGTCAGCCCCAGTTCGGTCAGTACCGGCGAGACTGGCTCTTTTACCATCCGCTTTTGTAACAATAACAATCAGCCCGATGATGTGTATACTGAGCATTTTGACATCGCGCATGGTGGTGAGTGGTTCTTCCCTGATGGTTGGAGCAACCGTTTGACGGTGCGGATTCATGTCGGACAACAACCGACCCCTACCCCGACCGCCGCGCCCGAACCGGGCACCAGTTTTCAGGATGTGCTGAATCGAGTCAACGAGTTGTGTGACAGTGGGCAGATTTCCCATCAGGGAACTTGCACCAGCCTGCAACAGAAACTGAACAACGCTATTGCCAAATGTGACCGCGGCCAAGATACCGATCTGCATGCCTTTATCAACTCGGTTGAGGCCCAACGAGGCAAGAAGATTCCGGCTGATATAGCCGATGAACTGATCGACATGGCCACTGGAGCCACCTGTGATGGTACACCCGCCGAAGGGCTGTACCAAGCCGCGTGGGATAGCCAACTGCTGGCCGGAGACGAATCTGGTCCGTTTGTGATGACTCCCTTTGATGGAGAATCGGAAACCTTGTGGGTTAAATTTACTAATACGGGCGAGGCTACATGGACAGCCGATAACGTCCTGCTGAAACCGCAAGCCCGCGATGAGCAAGGTGATGAGGCCAACGCCGACTTTGCCTGTAACGGCCTCGAACCGTTTGCCGCTTTGGTTGATGGCCCCGTAGCCCCCGGCGAGACTGGCACCTTTGAGCTAACCCTGTGTGGCAACCAGCATGCTGTTCAGCAGTATGTGCATGGGGTTGATTTTGGCCTGTGGGTAGTCAGTAAAAATGAGTTTATGGCCAACCCAACCAACGGCAATCCGTGGGACAAAGCCAATGCATGGTGGAATGTGGAGCTTGAGGGCGACTATCTGGCCGAATGGTTAAACCAAAACGGCTTTATCGAGAACGATGCCTTTACCTTCGATATTCCCAAGGGTGACGTGAAGGATGACATGTGGGTCTCCTTTAAAAACGTGGGTCTGCCTTGGTCTGCCGGACAGGTAGCCCTGTTTGTGTACGACAACCCGATTCAGGATGCTAATGCCCAACCGCTCTGCCCCAGTTCCCAGTTAGATACCGATGGTGACAACGTGTACGACTACGAGTTCCCCAACATCTACAACTACGCCGATTTGGGCGACCCCAGCGCGTCTGGTTTTCCTAGCCAAAGTAGTAGCAGTTGGGACAATATCGAGACTGGACAAGTGGTTACGCTAGACCAAAATGTGGCCTATGGCGAGGTAGCGACCTTTACCTTCAAACTGCGAGCCAATTTGCATGACCCAACGGTGAATGATGATATTTGCCACATGCATTATGTGTTGAAGATGAAGGTGGGCGAGGATTGGGTGCCGATTCATAATCTGGTGAACGGGGATCAGCGAGAGTATGCGACGAGTTGGTGGGAGGTGAAGGATTGTTTTATTGGTAAAGATGGGATTCGCTATCATTATCCGTTTTATGCTTGTAATTACAAAGCAGTATGGGAAAAACAAGAAAGTCTAAAACACAGTAGTAATGAACAAGGTTTTCTTGACGATGTGTATCCTGGAGATTTGGTAGAACTAAAAGTTGAACTCAAAAATGCTGGTCTCAAAACTTGGTATCGAGAAAATCGCAAAGATAGTCAAGCAAGTGCAGAAGAAAAAAACCGTCAAGTATGTTTTAATGTTTATAAAGACCCAGATAGTGGCTATTTATCTGCTCCTCTTGGGTCAAAATATAATGATAAAGATTTAGGAGAAAGCTATTGGGCTGATGAAGATAGCTGGGGTGATGACCAAAACAACAAAAAAATATCTCGTGTTGGGTGTTTACAAGAAGAAAGTGTCGCACCAGGTGAAACCGGAACTTTTATACTAAAATTTTATATACCTTATGACACACCTTTTGGTAGCTATCGTGAAGATATTTCTTTAGCCGCAGGACAATATTGGATGGAGAACACAGCAAATGGAGACAAATTGAATGTCATGCACATTTGGGTAGGGTTTAATGTTGTTAGTTCTCATTGGAAGACTATCTCATCAGGTGTTCAATATGCCGAGGTAAATGGTGATTACATTGCCAAAATTGATCTAAGAAACCCAAAAGTAGGAGTAACCGTTTTAGCTGAAGCTCCTTATGAAGGGCTATCTCTTTTGGGTATGGCAGGTGAAGCAGGGGCAAGACTTTATGGTTGTTCCGTAATTGTAAATGGTACACCATTTGATGAAGATTATCCTTATCTATCCTATCCCACTTCACACCCTGTTGCAGTTGCTCGTAATGGTAGTTGGGTAGTATCTCCTAGAGAATATAACCAATTAACTAACTATAAATCAGATACAGTTTACGATCAATACGGTGCATTAGCGTTTGACAAGCTCAATTCAGGTAAAATAGTTCTTGATTACGAAGAAAAAGATAAATTTTCTGGACATGATTACAATATCATTAGTGGCTACCAAAGGTTTCTTTTAGAAAACATCTATGATATATGGGGTAGTAAAGGTGAAGATGATCCTTTTTCTGCTGTTAAAGGTAAGGATAAACGAACCGTTTTTGCATTATCAGAAGATGGTACGGAATTGACATTAATCGTTACAGGACAATGGCATGATTATAGTGCGGAAGATATCTACAACCGTATCTTAAAAAACGATTTAGATGGGGAAATAAACACACACAATGCCATTTTGATGGATGGTGGAGGCTCATCTAGGATAGCAGTTAGAATTCCTTTCCATGGAGGATATCATGATCGTGATCCAGAACATAATGATGATGATTGGGAATATGGGAATAGAGACTTAATCAATGCTTTGTGCATTTATGAGAAACCTGATACTGGAATGACCATTCCTTCTACTGGCGACCATATTGCATTCACCTCCGACACCGAAGCCACCTTCGGAACCTTCACCACAGTCCAGCAAGCCCGTCAACGTCGCCAAACCGAACAGGTGGTTGTCACCTACACCAACCAACTTGATCTTGATACGGGTGGTTTGGTTCCGGTCGGCAATGGTTATCTGCTAGAGGCCAGTTTCACCGATGGTCAGCCCGCTATTCCAGCGGAGCCGTATCTTATCACCCGCACCTATCGCACGGAGGATATTCCGACCGGGGTTGATGCGGACAGTATCGGCTTTTACAACTTTATCAATGGGCAGTGGGTACGGGATGAGAGTAGTGATGTTAATCCCAACACCATCACCGCCCAACCGACCACCTTGGGTCTGTGGGCAATCCTAGCCGAGCCGAAAGTTGAAAGCAAGGTCTATCTGCCGCTGGTGGTTAAGCAGTGATCGGCTAACACCTATCATTGGTGTAACATAGGTTAAGACCTTCAAGGAAAACAACAACCCTTGAAGGTCACACCAAACACCTCCGAGGTATGTTGTTTTCCTCGGAGGTGTTTATCAGTTTATCAGCATTACAAAAACAATCCTCAAGCCATGCACATCCTAGAACTGACCATTCAACCACAAACAGGTGATCACTATCTGGTAGTGGCCGACTATACCCCCGCCAAAACCCTTTTACCCACGCGGCATGAGGGTGAACTTAGGCTTGATTTGAATAGCCTTATCAGTTGTACCACCGCCGAAGAATACGGTAAACTGTTGGGTCAGGCCCTTTTTCAGGGGGATATTAAGTCCGCCTTTCTTCTGGCTCAACAACAGGCACAACCAACATTTCGCCTGTTATTGCTGATTGAAGACCCTGAATTAAGAACCCTTCATTGGGAGCGTCTGCAAGCCCCACATGGCAATGGGTGGCAATCTCTCACCTTTAATCAACATATTCTCTATTCTCGCTACCTGCCCACCCAAACCGTTGGCTCATTTCCGCCCATCGGTCGGCGTAATCTGCGCGCCTTGGTGGTCGTGGCCTCTCCCCAAGGGTTAAGCACCTACAGCCTCACCCCGTTTGATGAGGCGACCATTGCTCAAGGAGTAGAAACAGCCTTGGGCAAGATTCCCCATGACCTGTTAGCCAATCTCCCCCAAGCGATGGGTGCGCCTACCCTAGAAAATCTGTGTTATCATTTAAGCCAAACCCCATATACCTTGCTCCATATTGTGGCGCATGGGGTTTATAATAGACGCAAACAAGAAACGGCCCTGTTTTTGCAAAAGACAGAGCCGACAAATGGCAATGCCGTTGCACGGGTAACTGGAGAACGTTTTTTAGAGCAATTAAGTCATGTTAAACATCAACCTTACTTTACCTTTTTAAGTGCCTGCGACAGTGCCGACCCCTCCGCCGAAGCGGGTTTAGGGGGGCTAGGTCATCGCCTAGTACGAGAGCTTGGCCTCCCCGCGGTGTTGGCCATGACCAATACCGTCTCCATCAAGACGGCTACTGAATTAGCCCATAACTTCTACCCGAACCTGCTCCAACATGGTGAGGTTGATTTAGCCCTCGCCGAAAGTTTAATCAACCTCACAGGACGTTATGATAGCACCGTGCCAACCATCTTTAGCAGGTTGGCCGGGCGACCCCTTTTTAGTGACCAACTGGATCGTGAGCTGACCAATCAGGAGATTGCAGAAGCTCTAACCGAGTTGGCTGAGTATGTGGAGCAACGCGCCCCCATCCTCAGTACAATCTATCAAACCCAAGCTAACCTCATTCAGCCAACCCTCACCACCAGCGATGATGCCCTCAGCCCAACGGCTAAAACAGAGCGACAAAACGCCCTAACCGATATTAACGCCCTGTGTGAAGAGGTGCTCGACATCTCATTCAACGCCTTAGCTTTGGGGACAACTCCACCCGATTATGATTCTGATTGTCCCTTTATGGGCTTACATAAATTTGAGGGGAAACACACCAAATATTTCTTTGGCCGTAATACCCTCGTCAACACCCTAACCGATAAACTACAACAAGCCTCCTTTTTAGCCGTTTTAGGGCCATCCGGTAGTGGTAAATCCTCGCTAGTGCTGGCCGGGTTAATCCCCGCCCTTGCAAAAACCGAGGCATCCCTAAGAGCGGTCATCTTTACCCCTACCCAAAACCCACAACAACAGCTCACCACCATGCTCCAATCTGTCGAAAACCCCACCCTGATTGTGGTCGATCAGTTTGAGGAGGCATTTACTCTCTGTACCGAAAAAACTGTTCGAGAGCAGTTTTTTGACCAGCTTTTAGCCCTAGCCGAACACCCCAATAAAAAAGTGGTTATTACCATGCGAGCCGATTTTTGGGGAGATTGTGCCAGCTATCCAGCCCTTAAAGAGGCCATGCAAACCAATCAAGAACTGGTTGGCCCAATGAATAGGGACGAGTTACGGTCAGCTATGGAACAGCAGGCCCAACAGGTGGGGCTACGCTTTGAAGCCGATTTAAGTAACACCATTTTGGATGATGTCGATGGTGAACCCGGAGCCATGCCTCTGCTCCAACATGCCTTGTTAGAACTATGGGAACGTCGATATGGACGGTGGCTAAAATCAGTAGAATATCGGGAGAACATGGGGAGTGTCCGTAAATCTATCGCCAGAACGGCTGATACCCTATACAACACCTTAAAAACGGCCAAAGAACGAGCCATCGTTCAAACCATTTTTTTAGATTTAACGCGGCTTGATGAACAAAAAACAGGCTCCCAAACAAACTATCGAGACACCCGTCAGCGGGTTCAGATTGATAAATTAGCGACCAATTTCTCAGCTACAAAAACCCGCGAGTTGGTTCATCAGTTAGCCAATGCCCGTCTTATTTCAACAATTACTGATGAAGTCTCTCAACGAAATGATAAACCAGTTTATGTCGAAGTCGCCCATGAAGCGTTAATTCGGCATTGGCCCCGTTTACAAGAATGGATTGAAGAAGATCGTGAGTTTTTGTTATGGGAACAACGCCTCGATAATTATTATCGACAATGGGAAAATGCAGATTTTGACGATGGTGATGTATTAACTGGTTCGTTTTTAGAAAAAAGTGAAGAATATCTACAAGAACGATTTAATAATTTAGATGATTCCCAAAGAAGATTTATTAAAGTTAGTATAGACAGCAAAGAAAAGGTAGAGTGGCGTAATCGAAGGAATATTATAAGTGTTATTATCTTAACTTTTGCACTACTAGTGGCAGGTGTTGTTGTATGGTATGTTCAGGGGCAACAACAGTTAGCCGAAACAGCTCGTGCAACAGCGGAAGCAGAACGTAACCGAAGTGAGGGGTTACAGTTAGCTTTTGCCGCCCAAAATCAATATGATGAAAATCATGAGTTAGCCCTGTTACTAGCGATTGAAGGATGGAACAAAACCCAAGATATCCTCACCGATAGTGCCATACGCCAATATTTTTCCCATGCAGGTCGAACCATCCAACTGATTACCAATACCCATCGTATTCGGCAAGGGGTCTGGAGTCCTAATGATAAATATTTGGCTATCGCTGGTGATGATGCCAACATCCGTCTCCTATCTGCTACAGGGGATAAGGAAATTGGGGTTTTGTCTGGCCATACAAAACCCATCAAACAACTTATTTGGAACAGTACCGGAGAAATATTAGCCAGTGTGAGTGATGATACCACCGCTCGGTTGTGGCAAGTAGAAAAACAGACCTCGCAACTGCTAGAAGGGCATTATCAAGGTATTGTAACCGTTGCTTGGAACAACGATGAAACCTTATTAGCCACTGGCAGTGCAGATCGGTCAGCTCGGATATGGGATATAAAAACAGGGAAACAAATTCAGCAATTTGAGCATGGCGATATGGTCAATCAACTAATGTGGCATCCCACCAAAAACTTATTAGCCACCGCCAGCTACGACCAAATGGTTCGGGTGTGGAATATTGATACAGGTGACATAATCGCTGAGTTCTCTCATCAAATGGCCGTTTACGATGTGGAATGGAGTCCTGATGGTGAATATTTAGTAACTGCCAGCGATTATAAAACTGCTAAGGTGTGGGCTATAGGAATTAGCGAACCATTACTAATCTTACCCCATGCAGACACTGTATCTCAAGCTACATGGTGGGCTAATGGATCCCAAATTGTTACAGTTAGTGATAATACCGCTAAACTGTGGCAACTGGTATCAGTTGAGGGACGGTTTGTGGAAGCTGTTGATATCGTGACCATGCCTCATTATGGCAAAGTAACCCAATTTGCTTCGAGTATGAATGGTGAGATGATTGTGACTGTTAATAATGATAATAACACCGCCCAAGTATGGGATGTCGTAAACCGCCAACAATTAGCTGTATTAACTGGGCATACCCAACCAATTACGAGTGCTAGGTGGGATAATCAAGATAGATATATTGTAACCACCAGTGAGGATAACACAGTGCGGATTTGGGATACTTTTCCCAATAAAGAGAAAGCTTTATTCACGGGGCATGAAAGTGGGGTTAACTATTTAGTCTGGTCTGGTAATCAGCTTATTTCGGGGGGTGATGATGGCACAGTACGGATGTGGGATATAAACAGTGGTCAGGAGTTGGCTAAACTCGATATTCATCAAGATGACATTAACCATATTGCTCTTGACCCCACCGCACAGTTTATGATAACCGCCAGTGAAGATGATCGGGCTATGGTGTGGGATATAACCACTCCCCAGCCAGCCCCTATAGCTACATTAGACCATACATGGTCAGTTAAACAGGGGATTTGGCATCCTACTGAACCCAATATGGCCTTAACCGCTAGTGATGATGGGTTGACCAAACTTTGGGATGTAACAACCCCAGAGGTGATGGTTGAGTTTCCCTTTAATGCTCCAAGTCGCCCGACTCGAGTAAAACAGATCGCTTGGAACTACGATGGCTCATATCTGCTCATTGGCAAACAAGACCATACCATTGATCTGTGGCAAATGACTCCTGTATATACTCAACGAACCACCATCCCTAGTAACTTTGCAGGGAATATTCTCAATGCTCAACAAATGAGTTGGAGTCATACCGATAATCGATATGCGTTTGCCACCCAAGCCTTCACCATTGGCATCCAAACGGTGGGAGATAGCCCTACGATCTCCTTAAATGACCATACCGATGTTATTAACTATCTCGATTGGAGTTATGATGATACGTATCTAGCCAGCGCTAGTCGAGATGGGCAGGCTATTATTTGGACTGCTCAAACCGGAAAAATAGAGCAACAACTTATCCACCCTTCAGGTATAGATGTTAAACAGGTCGTCTGGCATCCACAATTAAACATGGTGGCGACCAATGGTAGCGATAACATTGTAAGAATTTGGAATACCGAAACTGGTGCAGAGATGGCTCAGTTAGAGGGACATCATAACCGTATTAACCATATCGCGTGGAATGAGGCGGGGAACTATCTGGCAACTGCCAGTGATGATGGCACCATAAGGGTTTATTATGCCTTATCAGACCAACTAAAGGAGGCCGCCTGTGAATTAGCTGTACGTAACATGAACCAATCTGAATGGCAGAGATATATGGAAACAGAACCATATCGTGAAACCTGTCCTCAATAAAAGACAACCAAAAAACTACAGGAGAAGAGGATTTTAGTTATGAAACTTTATCACATTTTGATCAGTTTAACCATTTTGATGGGGCTTATGGCTTGTCAAACTCAAACACCAGAGGTTGCACCCAATACCCCAACCACTGAGCCAACTATAGCACCTAGTGCAACCCCGACCACTGAACCAACAGCCATACCTACTGTAGCGCCAACCAATACTATTGAACCAGAAACGGTAGAGGAACAGGATGAAGAGACCGCAGACACAACCAATGAAACGTCGAGCCAACTTAATATCGCTTTGGGCAACTTACCCGACACTTTAGACCCTCATAGAACGGCAAATTTATTTGCCGGACAAATTTTGGGTCAAATCTGTGAGACTTTAGTCTATGTAGATATTGATTTAGTCCAAAAACCACTTTTGGCTGAAGGTTGGCAGTTTTCAGAAGATTCTAAAACATTGACCATGACTCTTCGGAGCAACATTGTTTTTCAAGACAAGACCCCGTTTAATGCCGATGCAGTGATTTACACCTTTGATCGTTTGCTTGCTCAACCGCTTTCTGAGGGTCAGAGATCAACCATTCATAATGATTTTAAAGGGGTTACAGTAGAAAAACTCGATGATTACACCATCCGTTTTCAGTTTTCAGAGCCTCGATACGGTTTTTTGAACACACTCTCCAACAATTATGCAGGTATTCTTGCGCCCACCACTGTCGAAGCAGAGGGGATCGACTTTCGGCCTATATGTACGGGAGCATACCAGTTAAAAGAGTGGGTTGCTGACCAATATATTGTGTTAGAACGAAATATGAACTTTCATTTACCGGAGGGGGTATATGCCAATACCTACCAAAACCGTGGCCCCGCCAAAATTGAGCAGATTAGATATCTGTTGATTACTACGCATGAGGCTCGAATCCAAGCTCTGTTAGATGGTCTCCTTGAGATGGGGCATCTTAATACCAGCGAGGATATTGAAAAAACAGATGCCGCTGGAGATTTTTACTCCCCCGAAGGGATTTGGTTAAATGGGATTACCTATTTTGGTTTTAATTACCAACGAGAACCAACTAATAATCTACCCTTACGCCAAGCAATGGCCCATGCCATCGACAAACGAGCCGTGATTGAGAAATGGCTTCCTGACTTTGCTAAACCAGCCATTGCCCCCTTACCCCCCAATGTGTTTGGCTATTCAACTGAATTAGCCGAGTTTGGATATGAATATGATGTAGAAAAGGCTCAGCAACTGTTGGATGAGTTGGGGTATCTTGATACAGATGGGGATGGTATTCGTGAAATTAACGGAGAACCACTTATCTTAATGCTTCTCACCACTACCGACAATATCTATCGTGATATTGCCTCGACTATTATCGAACAGTTGACTGAGGTTGGGGTTGGCATTGAGTTGGTGCAAGAACCTCGCAAAGGAATATCGGAGATTACGCCTACTGGCGAATTTGACCTGTTGTTATATGATTACAACTGGCCTTATCCTGATGCCTTAAACCTGTTTTTACATTCAAGTAGGGTTAATGGTACCAATCGGGCTGGCTATAGCAACCCTACAGTGGATGCTTGGTTGGATAAAACGGTTCCCATGGCAGAAAACGATGAAAAGAAAAAAGCCTTACTAATTAAAGCCCAACAGCAGATTTTACAAGATGTTCCGTGGCATCCCATTTTAGCTCGTGAGCTGGTCAGCACGGTTAATAAGCGGGTTAAGGATTTACGGGTTCACCCAACTGAGGGGTTACTGTTCCATGATGCTTATATAGAATAGCGTTTTAACGCCCAACGGCAAGAGTAACCAAGCAAATTCAGTCAAGACCGGAAGAGGCAGAGTTTGCAATTTGTTGAGCTTGGTTTTCAAGCTGAGCCAAATACTGGTCGGGTTTCTTGCGAAAAACTCGGTCATCTCGGAAAGAAGCCAAATGTTCTTGCATGCGCTGTCTTTCATTCCGCCACTCCTGCAAAGGGACCCGCTTGAGCCGTTGCAGCTGTTGCTCCTCATCATCGGCTAGAGCAAAGAGCAACCAAGCGGCTTGTTCTCGCAGTCTCTGTTTGGCATGGTAGGCTCCTGAAGTTCGCTTCGTTTGTCTCCGCACTCGACCAAAAAGTGCTTCGGTGTCATTGTTAGTGCGGGGCAGTCCGGGAATGTCGTAACAGTGAAAGAGACCGGGTTTGTAGCGCTTGGTCAGGTTGCGTAATTTCTTACGAAAAGAGACCAAGAACTCATTAAGATTGTCCCGTTGATCCAGTTCAGCCAAAAATTGGTCGAGTTCAGTCTCAACAGCGGTCGAAAGAGGTTTATCAGGAACATCAGAATCTGGTAGTAGCGGCAACTCCTTGTCCAGAATATCGCTAATCTTGAGCACCCAACTGTATGCCTCAGAGAGCGTATCATTCTCCTCTTTAAAGTCAGCCAAGATATCAGCAATGGCCTCGGCAAAGCAGGTCAATCGAGGTTCATCGGGCAGGTTCAACTGGCTGTTATTCAACGAGGCATGGATGAGTGAGAGGTCGTTGTACAGGCGCAATCCGGCCAAGCAAAAGGGCTTGCGACCGGTGCGAGACAAGGCTCCTCGTATCCGAGCGGCATAAGCCTCGACCAACTTGTCAATCTGTTGCTGTTGATTGAGAACTGGCTCTGTCGGACGAGTAGTCTGACGTTTACCGGCTAAAACGACGGCATCAGTTCCGGCAAAAGCGGCCAGCACATCGTCAGTTGTCTTGAAAGTGACCGTTTCGGTGGGTGACGGTTCTGTGGCTGATTTTGGCTCTTTTTGAGCCGCAATTCTCTTACCCTACCGCTTTCTTTGGTTATCGAGAATATTGGTCAAAAACGATATAGGGAGTATCATAGAGCGCATAAATTCAAAATAGCAGGCAGGCATTCAAATGAGAAGATGGTCAGGTTTATATCC
>JAUCGB010000183.1 GCA_030377895.1 Anaerolineales bacterium HSG24 | reverse complement strand
GAGTTTTAGCAAGACGGCCTGTTCTTACTTGGTTAAATCTACCCGATATATCTTGTTCATTTTCGCCCCTTAGTAAATTTGTAGTTTACTACAAGCGGCAACTTATCAAAACTTTTGTGGTGGGGTAGTAGCCATTTCCGCTCCATAAGGTTATAACGTCCTTTCCAGACCCTCAAACCCAACTTGATTTCGGGCAACCATAGTCGTTTTTCAGACAGTATTAATTCGCGATACCGTTTCCCAATCAGTTGATACGCCTTCAACTCGTTGGTATGACGACTGAATAGGACATAATAGGGGACTCTCAATATCTGCTCGTAGACCTTCCATTTGGTCGGCGGTTGATTACGCCGCCGTTTCGTTTTGCCCAAATCCTCATTTTTGGTACTTGGCGACAGTAACTCCACCACTAAATAGGGGGCAACTTTTTCTTGCCACATCACATAGCTCATTCGTAAATCGTTGTCATACAAGTGAGGAACACCCAACACTACAAACCAGTCGGGGCGTTTGTACCAATTCTGATGGTCAAGATCAAAGTAGAGATGTAAGTCAGTGCCAATTAACATTTCTTCCGGTGGATAATCGGGGTGAAATGTATTAGAAAGTAGTTCTGCTTGGATGGGATGAAACTGATCGGGCATGCCGGGGTCCTCCGGGTTTTCGCTGGGGAGGTCATACATGGTAGGCAACGATTCTTTAATGCTATGGGGCACGATGCGAGTTCGCTTTGCCGTAAGTTGTTCGATACTCATTGTATTATCCTCTCTTTGACCTAAATATCTACCACCGTTATTATCTATCATGATAATGCTAAAACCATATTTGACAAGTATCATCAACTGTGACATATTAGGATTTAAGACTGATGTATATTATGATTAAAAGCGGGTTTTCAGTCAAACTTGATTGTGTTGAACGCGGGTCATGATGTGTATTAGTTTGGTGGTTCTGCATGCATGAGCACCTTTTTTATCACGGCTACCGATATAAACACCAACAATTTTTCTGGTGTCACGATCCATAGCTAGCCAAATCCAGACTTTATTCCCTTTATTATTGACAAAAGACCACATTTCATCACATTCAATGATCAATGATCAATCGTCCCTTGAGTCGATGTTAAAAAAAGAGTTATAGGAATTGCCTATAGATGTTCAGATAAACATTTTCAGCCGTTACCTTCCCGCAAGTTTAGAACTTGCGGGAAGGTTGGTCTTGAATTGAAAACCATTATCTGAAAGACTGTAGAATCAAAAACACCTCATTTAATGAGGTGTTTTTGATTGACAAAAGCATCAGTTAATCTAGCTGACTAAACCTTTTAACGCCTCCAAGGCTGCCTCATAATCAGGATGAACCACAATCTTAGGCAGATATTCGACGTATCGAATAGTGTCGTCGGCATCAATGATAAAGATAGAACGTTGTTCAAAACGAAGTTCTTTGATATGAGTTCCATAAGCATTGCCAAAATTCATGTCGTAGTGATCGGATAAGGTTTGCACTTTCTCGATACCAGCCGCCCCACACCACCGCTTTTGGGCCGGAGGTAGGTCGACGCTGACAGTGTAAATTACCACATTATCGCCAAAGTTTGCCGCTTCTTCGTTAAATCGACGAGTTTGAGCATCACAGATACCTGTGTCTAATGAGGGAACCACGCTAATTAAACGCACTTTCCCAGCGCTGTCGGCTAAACTCACTTTTGACATGTCGTTGGCGATTAAGGTGAAATCAGGAGCTTTGTCGCCCACCTTAAGTTTGTTACCCAGTACTGTTAAGGGGTTGCCATGAATAGTCAATTCCCCAGTTCGTTCAATAGTCATAAGATCATGCTCCTTGAGTTTAATAGAAAAATTATTTGCAAAGTTCCTTAATTATACCGAAGCTATCATAAGTGTCAATTTAGGCTAATGGCGAGCGTTATGTATGTGGGACAGGTTGCATGTCAAAAAAAGGAAAATATTTGTATCCGCATGATTTTAGCCATCTGCGAGATATCATACCCCGCGAGTTCGCGCGGACACTTGCCTCGAATATCCAAATACGGCCGAGGAGGCTGTCCCCAATGCGTAACGCTCTCCGTTTGATCGTTTTGACAAAATGCAGGTTGGGAGTATAATTGACTCATTCAAATCAATAAACGCCTCGGTGGCGGAATTGGCATACGCAGCAGGTTGAGGGCCTGTGTCCTTATGGACGTGAGAGTTCGAGTCTCTCCCGAGGCATATTGTTATAAAAAACAAAAGCCCCCAATATTGGGGGTTTTTGCTTATAAAAAGGCATATTTCCTGTAGCATTGACATTGTGTAAAAAAAGCATAAAACAATAGGCTAATTAAGCAAGGTAGGTTGGGTTATGGGTTATTTACCAGTTAGTGGACAAAGCCATCCAGAGATTCAACACGAAATTTTAACATGGGAAAATGTTGACCAACTGATCGACCATCTTATTCCTCAGTTGGAGGGGGAGTTTGATGGGCTACTGATGATTACTTCCGGCGGGTTGATTCCGGGCGGTATTTTGAGCGAAGCACTTGGGATTAAGCATGTGTTAACCGCGTCCGTCTATTTTCCTGACGATGTGCATCAAAAGTTGGCCTGGCCGACCTTTGTGCAATTTCCCCCCGATACCCTGCTTACACAACGCCGGATTCTAATTGTCGATAATATCTGGTCGAATGGACGGGCTACGGTGGTGGTGCAAGGCCGTTTAGCCGCAGTCGGAGCGGAGTTCAGAACCGCAGTGTTACATTATCGCCTTCGTTCCAACCTCTTCCCCGGTTTAGGCCCAAACTATTACGGAGCCGTCACCGAGCGATATATTGTCTACCCGTGGGAAACCTCGCTGGTAACGCCCACCGGAACCGGGTCACTACCAGCAATTTAAACCCCATTCACTCCTCACTCTTCATTTCTTCATTTCTTTATTTTTCATAAGTCA
>JAUCGB010000042.1 GCA_030377895.1 Anaerolineales bacterium HSG24 | reverse complement strand
ACGGATGGTTTTCATCCGTATATAATCGCTGTAAATAGCAAAGAAATCCCGTTATTGGCGAAATATATCCGTTGAGTTTTGAAGTATCCGCTGTAGTGTTCCCGCCAAAGATTCCGTTAGCGTCAGGAATAATTCACTATTCACTAATTCAGGAGAATATTATGACCAATTTTAAAGCAATGTTACTCGAAAAAGTAGACAATGATGTGATCGCCACCATTAAAGAATTATCGCTGGCTGATTTGCCGGATCGGGAGGTCTTGGTTTCGGTGGCGTACTCTAGCCTGAACTATAAGGACGGCTTGGCTGTGACCAACTCCGCGCCGGTGGTGCGTAAATTTCCCATGGTGCCGGGTATTGATTTAGTCGGCATGGTTGAGGAATCGGCCTCAGCTACCTACAAAGCTGGTGACGCGGTGGTGTTGACAGGTTGGGAAGTCGGTGAGGCGTATTGGGGTGGCTACGCTCAAAAAGCACGTCTCAAAGCCGACTGGTTAGTGCCACTACCATCCGGCCTAACGCCTAAACAAGCCATGCAAATCGGAACGGCGGGCTTTACGGCCATGATGTCGGTCATGGCTTTGGAAGAACAGGGCGTTACCCCCGACAAAGGAGAGGTTGTCGTGACTGGCGCGGCGGGCGGCGTAGGCAGTGTCTCGGTTGCCCTGTTAGCCAAGTTAGGATATACCGTTGTCGCCTCCACTGGGCGCGGCGATTCGCTGTCTGACTATTTGATCGCACTCGGCGCAAGCCGGATTATTGGGCGTTTCGAGTCGTCGAAACGCCCCTTAGAGCGGGAGTTGTGGGCTGGGGCAGTCGATACTGTCGGCAATGAAACGCTGGCCGCTGTATTACGTCAAACCGCTCGTTCTGGAAGCGTGGCCGCTTGTGGTTTGGTCGGTGGCGGAAATTTACCGACCACCGTCTACCCCTTCATCTTGCGGGGCGTTAATCTATTGGGCATCGACTCGGTCATGTGTCCCGTAGAACGTCGGATACACGCTTGGCAACGTCTCGCCGAGTTAATGAGCGCGGAGGTATTTGACTTGATTACGGAAGGAACTGTCACGCTAGAGGAAATTTCTACCTTGAGCGAACAGATTCTCAAGGGGCAGGTTAAGGGTCGCGTGGTGGTCGATTTGGAAACGACGCAGGAAACAGGAAAGCAATGAAGTAAGAAGTCAAAAAAACAGGAGCATTGTTTCATGTGAAACAGTGCTCCCGTTTCGTTTTCACTCGATAGTCACATTCTCCTATTGCCTTATTCTCCCATCGGCCTCAAACTTTTAACATGGCAATGCTTGATTCCCCACCAAATGTTTTTGATCAAGATGGTATCGTAACTTTTTATTCATCCATCAGACTTTATGGTGACAGATAATTTTTGTTTCAATCACAACTACTTGCTACCCGACAAAGTTGATTAGGGAAGACTAAAACAGGAACACAGAGTTTCACAGAGAAGCACAGAGTGACACAGAGTAATACAAAAGAAAAATAATTCGTTTTTTCTCTGTGAATCTCTGTGTTCCTCTGTGAAACTCTGTGTTAATTAGTTCAGATTAAATTTCTGTCGGGTACTAAGTCACAACTATCTATTAGGATTCTATTAGAATTCAATGCTGAATTAAGGAGAATTTTTCATGAAACGTACAACGATTACTTCTGCAATTTTATTTAGTTTGAGTTTGACTGTGTTGGTTTTGGCTATTTTTCAGCCAGAAGCGCAAGCGGCAACTTTAGCGATACCTATATCAGATGTAGAACAGCCGGAGCTATCTTCGGCTGTTTTGCATGATGGTGCGGAACAACAACCGCAATCATCTGCCTATTTTTTGCCACCGACCAGACGACGAGCGGCCACCCAAACGGTGACCGCCAGCATGACCGATACCTTTGATGCACCAGCTGAGATCGCTGGGCCTATTAACGTCACTTTTGATAGCATTAGCAAAGTGTCTGGAGACGAAAAAAGTGGTGAATGGGTGATTGATGGTCAGACATGGAAAGGGGCTGGGTTTGACCAAAGTCAAGGAACGGCAGACGTAGTAAATGGACAGTTAGTCATTACCCATACAGATGGCCGAATTGAAAATAGAAACAACCGTCATTACGCTTTTTATCTTGCTTCTCCGGTGCTAAAAGTGACGACCTACGAAGTAACGATTCATAGACCGCCAACTCCGGTCTATGGTCTGGCAAGAGCTGGGCTTGAGTTTCGGAACATTGCCCCATCGACCTCTGGTGACGGAGATGGGAGCGATAAGGTTTATTTTGGTATCCAGTGGATTAGCATTAACAGTAACTTTAAGCTGTTTGGTGGGTTGCGAAAAGGTCAAAATGCCCCACAAGACACATATCAGTCAGGCACAATACGAGTGCAACCGGCTGATTTTCCAGTGCGCCTCCAGATCAAGCGGGCTGGTAATAAGTTTTCCTTTGCCTATAAAGATAAAGACGATGCCAGTTTTATCCATGTTTATGAGGTCACCGAAACAATGGATGATAATTTATATTTGGCCCTGTTCCAATCAAACGAAAGCGATGAAGGCTCGAATAATTTTTCTCAAACAGTTTATGATGATCTCAGTTATGATTTCCCCGCTTATGAACCGCCAGCGGTACTCGACCCGAGCTGGATTGAGAAGTCTTTTGACAGTACTGCCGAGCAAGAAATTATCAATAACCAACTCTCCTTTTCTGGTGATGGTGATAAAATTATCGCTACAGCAGATGGAGGGACTGGGGGGGGATACACTTATTTTTATCAAAAAAATACGTTTAATACCAATGAACCTTTTGAAGCAATCGTTCAAGTTTTAGCCGCGCCAACGACTGAAAACGGGGTCGCTGGGCTTGAATTTCGCAGTGCAAATGGCGGAACAGGAACTGGTTCGCGTAATAAGGTTGCCTTTGGTATTCGTGGAACCGGTTCAGGACATGGGTTGTACGCCGTCTATCGGGTTAACCCCGACGGCTCTATATCAAACGGTGTTGAAGTTATATCAGACGAATCAAACGAATCAATTAGTACACCCGTTTGGTTACGGATTGCTCGTGATGGTGGGACGAATATCTTCCATTTTTATTATAGTCAACAAAATGACACACCAAGTGATAGTCAGTGGAATGAGATAACTTACTCAAATAATTTGGACAACGAAATAGCCATTGACACCGACCTATATGTGGGCATGATTCACACTTCTGGACAGGACACCCCATACACCTCGCTATTTGATAATTTTACGGCCACTTCGTGGATAGACCATATTTCTGGTTTAGCGATAACTCATGATGAACCGAGTAAGCTGGGTGATGTGGTTAGTTTTACGGCCAATATCACCACAGGGAGCAACGTCAGCTACAGTTGGGACTTTGGTGATGGTAACACCTCCACAGGCAAAGCCGTAACCCATACTTATGCCGACTACGGAACTTATATCGCTACTGTCACTGCTACCAATGACGGGGGTACTAGTGTCGTTACGAGCAGTGTCACTGTTCCCGATATGCCGATTGCCGGGCTAAAACTCCAAAACCCCGACCCCACAGGGGTCAAGAACATTGTTGTCGCTTTTACTGCAAGTGTGACCCAAGGGAGCAATGTCAGCTACAGTTGGGACTTTGGCGACGGTCAAACTGGAACAGGATCCCCTGTCAACCATACTTATGGTAGCGATGGCACCTATACCGCCATCGTGACTGCTCAAAATTCGGTCGATACGGAGGTGTTAACTTTTAACGTCACCATCTTCTTAGTAGCCGATACTCCGATTACGGGGCTAAGTGCCTTTAACAATGGGCCAACCCAACTCGGACAAACCACCACCTTCACCTCTAGTATTACAGCTGGCGACAATGTTAAATACATGTGGGATTTTGGTGATGGTCATGAGACCTCAATGGAGCCTGAACTTGACAACACTACCCATGTATACGCCTCGCCGGGAATTTACGAGGTGACTTTGAGGGCTGAAAACAACAACGGACAGAAAACCGCTACTACGAGTGTCCTCATTTATGGTGAGCCGACATTCAGCCTTACTAAATCTGGAATAGTGGATGCCCTCCCCGACGCACCCGTTACCTACACTCTGACCCTCCGGAACTCTGGGAACGATATTGCGGAAGATATTGTCATTAGCGATGTCATCCCTGACGGTGCAACGTATGTGTCAGGGGGAACGTTGCAGGGGAATGTGGTCAATTGGTCGGTGGCTTCACTTGATTCTGGTGAGCAGGTTAGTGTGGAAATGGTGGTCAGTTCGGGGACTGTGGGACAAATCACCAATGATACTTTCTCTGTGGTAGCCACTGATCGCTTAGGCCAAAATGTTACGGCTACGGGGCAGGATTCAGTCACTACTTATATCGCAGAGGAGCCAGATGCAAAGGTGGTTAGTGTGGTGGATGATTTCAATTCATCTCCGATTAACTCTGATTGGATCGAGAAATCTTTTGATAGCAGTGCCGATCAGGTCATTAGCAGTAATCAACTGGATTTTTCTGGCGATGGTGATGGAATCATGGGAACACCGGACGGACAGGCTGGATACACCTATTTTTATCAAAAAAACAAGTTTAATACCAATGAGCCTTTTGATGCAATGGTTCAACTTTTAGCCGCACCAACGATTGAAAACGGAGTTGCTGGACTTGAATTCCGGAGTGATTACGGTGGGACAGGAGTTGGGGCACGTAATAAGATCGCCTTTGGTATCCGGTGGAACGAATCAGGACAACATGAACTGTATGCCGTATATCGAATTAACCCTGATGGCTCTAACTCAGATGGGGTTAAGGATATATCGAGTAAACAGATTGTAGCTAGTACCCCCGATTTTCCGACTGATTTTCCGACTGATTTTCCGACGACCCCCGTTTGGTTACGGATTGCTCGTGATAGTGGCACCAATATTTTCCATTTCTATTATAGTCAACAGAGTAGTAAACCGACGAATAGCCAGTGGCGTGAGATGGCTTACAAGACGGCTCCCGATTTAGACAACGAAATAGATATCGATACCGATCTATTTGTAGGTCTATTTCACGCCTCTGGGCAGGGAGGAACCTCATCCACCTCATTATTTGACAATTTTGAGGCTGCCTCGCGATATATCTATATTTCTGGCTTCGCAGTGAATCATGATGCGCCCAGAGGGCCGGGTGATGTGGTCAGTTTTACGACCAGCATCGACGCGGGTAGTAACGTTAGCTACAGTTGGGATTTTGGTGATAATAATACTGCCACCGGCCAAACCGCGAGCCATATTTATGATGACTATGGAACCTATATCGCTACCATCACCGCCACCAATGGCGCAGGTACCAGTGTGATTACTAGCAGTGTGATTATTACCGATGTAGCGATTGCTGGGCTAAAACTAGAAGACCCCAACCCCACAGGATTAGTCGACAAATCGGTCTCTTTAGCCGCAAGAGTGGATGAAGGGAGCAATCCCCAATACAGTTGGGATTTTGGCGACGGTCAAACTGGAACGGGGGCATCCGTTGACCATACTTATAGTAGCGAAGGAACCTATACCGCCATCGTGACCGCTCAAAATTCGATCAATACGAAAGCGTTAGTATTTAACGTCATCATCACCTCGATACCCGACGATCAGATTACGGGGCTAAGTGCCATTAACAATGGGCCAACCCTACTCGGGCGAACCACCAAAGTCACTTCTACTATTGTAAACGGCACCAACGTAAAATATATGTGGAATTTTGGTGATGGTCAGCAAACCCAAGCCGGCCCTGGGTTTGCTACCGCTTCTCATACGTATGGCGCGCCGGGAACGTACAATGTGACCTTGACGGCTGACAACAATAACAACAGCCCAAAAATCACTTTTGATAGCGTCGTCGTCTATGGCGAGCCGGAATTCAGAATTACTAACTCGGGGCCAACGACTGTCACCCCCAACGAACCAATTCTTTATACTCTGACCATTTTTAATATCGGGAACGATATTGTCGAAAATGTGGTTATTAGTGACGTGATTCCCACTGGTGCGACATATTTGTCAGGGGGGACGTTGCAAGGGAATGTCGTCAGTTGGTCGGTCGGTTCACTTGACTCTGGGGAACAGAAAACCGTGGATATGATAATCAGTTCTGCCACAGTGAGGAAAATCGTCAATAATACCACAGTAGCTGGTACCAACCGTTTAGACCAAGCGGTTACAGGAGGAATCTCTTTTACAACTTATGTCGAAGAGGAGCCGATTGCAAATGCCGGCCCGTTACAGGTGGTTGGGCCTGATGATTCCGTTTTGCTTGATGGTACTGGTAGCCGTGATCCGGTGGGTAATCCGCTTACTTACCGTTGGCGACAGCTTTCGGGAGATACCGTGGCTCTGGTTGGTTACGATACCCCAACCGCAACCTTTACGGCCCCCTCTCAACTCGGAACGCTCGTGTTTGAGCTAGAAGTTACCTCACTGCATGGTCTGCAACGAACAGATACCACCACCGTTACCATTACCAAAGATCCGTATTTCGTAATAGAAAAGCAGGCTCCGGCGGTCGTCAACCCCGGCCAAGAGCTAACCTACACCATCACCATCAGCAATATCGGCACCTCTCCCGCGAATCAACTGGTGATTAGTGATACCCTGCCTGACGGAGCCGGTTATCTGCGCGGCGGTAATATAAACGGCAACATAATTACATGGAGTCTGGACAGTTTAGCTCGATATGAGCAATACAGTTTCACCTTTGTGGTCACGGGGAGTCTCGGTAGCGCATCGTTGGTCAACCAAGAATACAGTGTTGCCTCAGCGGAGGATATTTTTGCTAAAGGGGTTAATGTGACCTCCCGCATCAACAAACGTCCGCAAGCCTCAGCCGGAGCAAACCAACACATGTTACCTAAGGTGCTAGTTATCCTAAATGGGCAAGGCAGTACCGACCCTGAGGGAGATAAGCTATCTTACCAGTGGACTCAAACTGTTGGAGAAAGTGTCTTCTTATCGGAGGATGATTCGGAGCAGGCCAGTTTTATCAGTCCCGATAACTATGGCGATATGAACTTCATGCTCACCGTGACTGACGAATATGGCCTGAACCATACTGATACCGTCACCGTCACCGTGTCCCCGTGGACATTCTCGGTGGCTGAACCGACCGCCGCGTCCTTTAGCTGTACCAATTCCGAAGACGACATCAGGGAACTTGGTGGGGTGCGGCTGGTTAATGCCAACAACGAGACTATTTACATCGGCACTAACTCCAACTGGGTCTCTATAAATCCGGAAAACCCAGAAAATCCGATAGACCCGATTGTAGTTAAATTTACCAACGGTGTTCGGAAATGGTGTAAGACCGATTATGAAGACACCATCGACGATAACAGCGGTTACGCGGCCTTATGGGATGGGGAGGCGTTGTTGTACGGGGTCTTTAATGCCTACATTCCTCGCCCAGGTACAGATTTCCAACGATTTGCCACAGACGGTTGGTTAAATAGTCTGGTCAACAGCTCTAGTGAAGGAAACAATGGTCTGCGGATGGGGGTTATCGCTAAACTCGACCCTGCTAGTGGCACCGCGACGAAAGCGAGTTATCTAACCGCCTTAGATAACCGCGGTCGAAGTAACTCCTTCATTGTCAGAGAACTGTATTTCTCGGATGCTACTCATACCCGTGCCAATAGTAGCCTCATCATCAAAGCCGATACTCTATATTCACCTCGTCAGCTTGATAGGACGGCCTACTACTGTAGTGGAGCCGAACCGATTGATTACACGCTTGAACTTTCGCTCGACCTAACGACGGCGATTACAGCCACCGCACCAAACTGTTTTGACCGACCGACTCCGCCGAATGGGGTGACGATTAAGGGAGCGGCGACGGCAGTCATCAGCACAGTCTATCAACTGAGCGCGGATGTGACTCCGATTGAGGCGACTGCGCCGCTGAGTTATACATGGTTCCCTGAGCCGCAGTTTGGGCAAGGAGCCGCCATCGTCAGCTATACATGGCAACTGACTGGCTCGCAGACCATCTCGGTAGTCGTGCTGAACGATGTCGGAACCGTATCAACCAATAAGGTCATCTCGGTCACGAAGCCAACAGTGGTTCCGCCTACGGGTGTGACCATCAGCGGTGCGGATACTGGTCAGATCAAACAGAGCTATAGCTACACCGCCACCGCCTCTCCGGAAAATGCGACATCCTTAACCTATCTCTGGTCGCCTGACCCGTCAACCGGACAGGGGAATGCCGTGGTCAGTTATAATTGGCCGAGCGCTGGTCAGCAGTCGATTACGGTGACGGTTAGTAACAGTGACGGCAAGGTCACAGCCACCAAGCTGGTTACCATCAGTTCCGACATAACCGCTCCCATGACCGTGGCGATTAACGGGCCAGTTAGCGCAACCATCGACATACCGCAACTGTTCAGTGCCACCGTTCTTCCGCCGGATGTAACCATGCCGCTGACCTACACATGGTTGCCAGAGCCGGACAGCGGACAAGGTACGGCTGAGGTAAGCTACAGTTGGAGCAGTACCGGCTCTAAAACCATCAGTCTGACGGTCAGTAATCCAGTCGGAACGCAATCGGCTTCGCAGGTTGTCTATGTTGACTTCTCAAACTCGGCTCCACTAGCCTTGGCTGATGCGGCGACGACGGTTCTCAACACGCCAGTCACGGTGATGGTATTGGAGAACGATTCTGATCCAGAAGGAGACCCGCTTACCCTTGTTTCGGCAGAGGGGGCGGTCAGTGGCACGGTTACGATTGATGGAAATGGCGCAGTTTATACGCCTAACAACGATTTTGTTGGAGTGGATAGTTTCTTTTATACCATCACCGCTGGACAAGACATGGCTACGGCTCAAGTGCTGGTGGTGGTCAGCAATGTTGGTGAACAGGTTGTAGCTACACCAGTCAATACAGGCACGACGACCACGATTGTCATCACTGGCACTCCGGGCATTACCATCCAAATACCGAGCGAGGTTTACACTCAACCGTTTGTGATGGTGACAACAATGCTCACCCAAACAATCCATCAACCACCACCAGAAGGATATAGCGGGGCTGGGGTCTACTTTACCCTAGACATTTATGTGGATGGAGTTTTACAACATCCTTACATCTTCAATCCGCCCATTACCATCACCTTGAGCTATCGAGACGAGGACATGGTCAATATTGATGAGCGTACCTTGAAGATTTTCTACTGGAACGAAACAACCGAGTTGTGGGCTGATGATGGGATTACCAGTTTGTCACCGGATACGGTCAATAATACCGTGACGGCGATTATTGGACATGCCACAGAGTATGGTCTGTTTGGGCAAATCAGAATCCCAACCTATCTGCCGATTATGATGAAAGGGATTGGGGGCATGTAGGTCATTCCGCTACTCTACTCTCGGAATGACATGACACCCCCTCCCCAACGGTTCTATGTGCCCGTCCGTGACTTGCGTTCTCTCGCTGAGTCACGGATTTGGCGCGAGTATTTCCATCACTACTTCTGCATCACTCTCGATATTTTTATTGAGAACATAAATGATTTTTCACCTCCTTAAAGGCGAAGATTTGCGTTATTTGAATTATGTACAAACAAAACCAAATTCAATTATAAATGGTAAATGGTGAATTATAAATGGTAAATGAGTGTAAGCGGCAACTCTATGCGCCCCTAAGCTAACTCTATCGTATTTTCACCAGTATCCAAATATCCAAACCGCTCTTGGCGACAAAACGTAATTTACTATTCACCATTCACCGTTTACCATTTATAATTGAATTTCACCCTGCATAATTCTTATGACGCACTTTGGGGACCAAAAATCATTTATGGAGAATTCTCTTTACCAATCTGCAACTTTATAATTTTATCTCCGTATAGCGTGGTGACTGAGGAAATTAAGAAAAATCACACGTGTTATCGCCTCACACTGCTAACAGTCAACGCACCACTTAGGGCACGTTGACAAATGGATTGCTTACGGAAATATGCACAATACAATTGCACTTAAGCAACATAATACTATGATACCACCCGTTGCAACGGAGCCTAAGTTTGAGACTCAAGTTAGTACGGAAACACAACGCCAAGAACGGATATGGGCCAAAGCAGCTCAGGCAGGTGATCAAGCAGCCTACATGCAGATAGTAAACGCGTATCAACGTCCCGTTTATAATCTGTGTTACCGCATGCTTCATGACTCTGCTGAAGCCGAAGACGCAGCTCAGGAGACCTTTATTCGGGTCTATACCAAAATTGGGAGCTACAATCCAAGTCGTAAATTCTCGTCATGGATTTTATCTATCGCTTCCCACTACTGTATCGACTTACTCCGGAAACGTCGATTTCAGGTAGTATCGTGGGACGATTTGCCCCCGTGGCGCTGGTTTCCATCCTCTGACCCACAACCGGAAGAGATAACGCTGGCGGATGAGTCTAAGAATGACCTGCATCAGTTGGTACAATCTTTGCCGCCCGATTATCGAGCGGCTACAATCTTGCGCTACTGGCATGAGATGTCTTATGATGAGATTGCCGAAACGCTCGACACAACCGTTAGCACCATTAAAAGTCGGTTGTTTAGAGCAAAAAAGATGATGGCGAAAACGGTTAAGACCAACAAAATGCTTAACTAAACGAGTGATTTATTCCTAATAATTTTCCTTAATAGAATGAAAGAGGTTGACCATGAATCGAGATGATTTTGCTGAAAAAGTATCACAATGGCTAGATGATGAATTGCCTCACTCCGAGGTGGCCGAGTTAAAAACAGCCCTGAGCCAATCGGATGAGCATCGTCAAATCTACCAAGAGTTAAAAGAGATTGATAGTATGCTGACTATCGCCGGATCCGAAATGACCGCTCCCTTGGCCGGGTTTAGTGAACGGTTTGAGGCCCGGTTAGTCCAGCAGGAAACCGACAGAAAAGAAAAAAAATGGATGGCAGTCGTTGCCCTTTTTTTGGGAGCGACCTTCCTCTCTACCCTTGTTCTCTCTGTCCTTATCAATGGGGCCTTGGGGATAGTTGGCAGTACCTCGGCCCTCGATGTGGGAATTGTGTCACAATGGCAAATCATTCTCATTACTGGCATTAACTATGTTTTAACTATTGCAAATCTGTTTAGCGTACTTTTAAAAGCCAGCCTCATCACCATGACTCAGCCGTTGTTTTGGGCCTGCGCCCTTGTATCGGCGATGGTGACTGGTGGTTGGTTCCGTTTAATGCAACTTTTACATCGTCAACAACCGTTGGCGTTACCTATATTAGCTTGATTGGAGAACTGTTATGAGAAAGTTATTAGCTTTAATTATAGTCTTGAGTTTTACCCTTCTTTGTACCCTGTGTTCTTTAGGAATAGTCATGAGTGCCGTCGTGGATGGCATAGATATTAGCCCCGATGGACGTGTGTTTGCGGGTGATAATGTAGACCTACAAAACGAGACAATTGATGATGATGTCGTTTTGTTAGGTGGCAACTTAAATATAGACAGAAAAAGTGTGGTTGATGGTGACTTTGTTGTTTTTGGCGGCAACGGCACGATTGACGGCACCGTGAATGGGGATGTAGCCATCTTTGGCGGCAACCTGACCTTAGGGTCTGAATCGGTGGTGCAAGGTGATGTGGGCGTGATTGGTGGAAATGCCAATATTGACATTAATGCTACCATCTTAGGCAATATCGAGACGGTTGGTGGTCGCACCAATCGGTATGAATCTACGGCCAAGAATGGTCGCGCTCCGCCAGAAGCACCAAAAGCACCAAAAGCACCAGAAATGCCTGAGCCTCCCGAAGCACCGAAAGTATTCCGTGAGCATGATAAACACGATGATTATGATGACGAGGAAGATTTTGAAGCCTACCGAGAGGGATTTCGAGAAGAGTTCCGAAGTGAGTGGGAACGTGATGGCGATTGGAACGATCGTGGCTCTAATTTTGTCGGTGATGTTTTCGGAACATTCTTCGGTATCATCGGCTTTATCGTGAGTACCTTGTTTAGTCTCGTCGTGGTTGCTGTGGTCAGTTGGTTAGTCGCGGCCTTATTACCGGAACAAACCAAAACTGTGGGTGATACTGTAACCGAAAACTGGCTGTTATCCTTTGGGGTCGGCTTAGTCACCTTTATCACCGCCGTAGCCCTGCTCGCCTTAGTCTGTCTAATTGTCCCTATTCCAATCTTCTTAGTTATGATTGTCGGGATGATATTTGGAAAGATTGCCATCGGTCAAATCATAGGGGAGAAACTCCTCATCGCTTTAGACCGTCCTTTCCCGAATTTCACGACCTCAACGATAGTCGGGACGATGGTGTTAGCCCTCATCTCTATGTCGTCTGATATTTTAGGTTGTTTTGGCTTCTTTGCCTGTGTGTTCATCTTTTTAGTCGGCTTAACTGGTTTAGGAGCGGTGGTTCTCAGTCGATTTGGAACCCAACCTTACGAAGGTGATGGCTCCTTCGCTGGTTATACGCCGTCAGGCTTTGGCGACTGGAGTAGCCAAAGACGTACTCAATGGCCTGATCCAAATTTAGACTTGGACGAAGAGCCGAAATCGGGTGACGATGACGGTATCGACCTAGACAAAGCATAACGTGAAACATGAAGTATGAAGTATGAAACGTAATGCGTGATATAAAAAAAGCCTACCACATAAATTGTGGTAGGCTTTTTTATTTTATTGGAAGAAATGGAGATTGACTTGCTAGTCGAGGATTATTAATGATTTTGCGTAAAATTGTTGACTACTCTACAATCAAGACCTGATTGTATTTCTGAAGACTCAAGAAACGAGACTGGAAGCCTGCGCTTCCATGTATCAATGTATCAATTTTAAAGTATCGATTTTAAAAATGAATATTGACTAGAAAAAAGGATATTTTATGAGTGACCAACAACCGTCTTTAACAAGACAAGATTTAGATCAACTTCAACACCTGCGGGCCTCTGTTGTGGCCTTTAAAACGATGATTGCTCCCCATCACGCCACCCACAAAGATGATAACCATAACGAGCAGTTTAATCAACTTCGGCTAGAGGCGCAGGCTCGTTTAAAAGACCCCGATTTTGATAAAAAAGTTAGCCCCGCTATCACCGAAAGTATGATTCGACAAGGCCGCTCGGGACGATTGAGTTATCTGTGGGGCGTGGTGATTTTGGGCGTGATTTTAGCTCTGATTGGGTTAGGTTTTAACTCCATCTTTGTTGACGGGTTGAGTATTGCGTTTGGCTGTTTAACAAGCCTGATGGGCATGTTCTTGGTGATAGGCGCGCTAATGGCTTGGAGTATGAGCAACTTGGGCCGTAGTCGAAGCAGTAACATGGGCGATATCTATCAACGGTGTGACAGTTTACGCTACCAGATTGAGCATACCCTGACGATGGCGATTCCAGAATTGAGCGATACCTTCTCCACCTCAGAAATTCCAAATATTCCCTCCGTGCTTGAGTTAGCCCTCGATTCGTTAAATAAACAGGCTACCGATTGGCAACAGAAGCGGCAAGCCTTGTACGACCAAGAGGCTCGCCTCAGCCCGAACACTCCCACCGAACTTATGCTCAATATCGACTTTGTTGAGCGTCGCTTGAGTCAGGTCAAAACCGAAATCGCCCGTCTCCAAGGTGAGGGGCAAACGACCGCCACCGATGATGTCGTTGTACCTGTCATGGACATGCCCATCGATTCCGGCGGTGTACAAGAGATTCCTCTACCGGGCGGGCGTAAAATTGCCGTGGCCAAGGTGGGCGAAAAACTGGAATCGATTCCCCTTTCACCTGCCGACACTCCCGCCACAGGAGAAGCGGCCATCGACACCCGCGAGATGAAACGGGTCGCCAAAGATAAGGCTGATTCTGACCCTGATAAGTCAGCCGACAATGTTGACGATATATCCGAAACACCCAAAGCCGAAGTAGCTGAAGCGGCTGATACCGAGTCCTTAGAATCCGAGGCCATCAACCTCAGCAAACTTTCGGCCATGCCTGATGCAAAACCGTCGGATGATGGTGACGAGGCTCTCCATCGGGCCAACACCATCGGCATGCCGTTAAGCCCTGATCAAACAAAAGAGGCCACTTCTGATGAAGCGACCTCGCCTGCAACAAACGATGCCCCTGTTGCTGACAAAACCTAACGATTGACGATTGCTTTCAATCACAAACCCTAAACTATAGGAAAAAACATTGATTAACATGGGCATGCTGATATAGATGTTCAGATAATGTTTTGCAGTTCAATACCCTAAAGGTTTTAGAAACCTTTAGGGTCTGTCTATCCGAGTGAAAATCTTTATCTGAAAGACTGTAGTTCGCCAAGCTCAGGCGACGCGACGTAGCCTGAGCTTGTCGAAGGCGATAATCGAAAATGGGGATAATTATGGATGAAGAACAGATATTACCGGTCGAAGAGATGGTCGCTTACGAAGAATTTACCGGACGGGTAGAAATCTTACGCAAATTGAATAATTGGGTAAAAAACATCCAAAAAACAGGGACATGGAGTACGGCCCTCATTTCTCCGCGGCGAATGGGAAAAACTGTGCTGTTAGACCGGCTGGTGAACACGGTCTTCTTTAAGCCGGAATACCGAGTGGCTCCCTTTTATTTCCGGATTAGACGGGAGGAAACGACCTTACGCAGATTTTTGCTGGAATATGCGACCACCTTTTTCCGGCAGTATATTGCCTATTGCCATCAGGACCCTATTCTATACCAGAATCACACTGTTGAATTGAAAGATTTATTGGCCTACCAATCAGAACACAAAGCCGTGCTGTTGGCCCAAAAGTTCATGCAAGAGTTTGTCAAACGTTATGAACGAAATACGTATGAGGATAGCAGAAATCACTGGGACGCTTTCATTCGAGTTCCCGAACAGTTAGCCTCATTCTCCGGCACCAGAGTAGCGGTCATCATTGATGAATTTCAGGATATGAAGTTCTATATCCATGACGGCGATCAACAAACAGTGGAACGGTTCATAGAAAAACGCTCTCACGATTCCGGGGTAGAAGGTACAGACCTGACCGCTACTTATGACCGCCAGTCCCAGAGCCGCAAGGCCCCGATGCTGGTTTCTGGCTCGGCTGTGACCCTGATTTTTAAGACCGTGATGGGCGGGCCGTTAGCCGGACGCTTTGATCCCATCTACCTGAAACCGCTGGCTATCCCTGATGGGGCCATCCTATTACGCCATCTGCTGAGACTCTATGTCGGTAATACTCCCATCAGTCCGGAGAATGCCATTTATGCCAGCAGTGAGGTCACGGGGCATCCCTATTATCTCTTTTGTCTGGCCACTTCGCAAATCGACTCCAAAACATTTGAAGATAAAGAATCGATTGACCGCATCATCCGCCATGAAATTGAAAATGTGTATGGTAAAATCCACGGTTTCTGGCAAACGCATTTCGAGAATAATCGCCGTTATATCAATGCCGATAGCGACGAGGAGGTGGGCAAGAAAATCATCTACTATTTCACCCAGTATAACAACAAGCCGGTTGATATTAAGGAAATCGCCGGTAAACTCAAGATACCGGAGAAAACAGTGGAACAGAAAATTCAGAAGCTACGTTTAGCCGATCTGGTTTATCTCGGCATGCCCAGATATTACACTTTCAACGATATTTGCTTGATGCGATTTATCCGATTTACCTACGAAAAAGATTGGGAAGATGTGGAGAAGGTTGCTCGGAGCTATGACAAAAAGTTCAATTCACTGAAAGGGAAATTCTTGGAGATGGTGGTTGAGTTGACGATGCGGAAGTTCAGTCCCAGAAAATTGGATGGTAAATACTTCGGCGTGTCCGGCGAGGTTGAAGTGCCGCTGTTCGAGGCGGTGGACACGATGCAGGTCAAGGGGTTATCCACTCGGGCATACCAGATAGATGTGTGGGGCAAACTGCCGAGAAAAAAAGAGTATTGGTTTTGTGAGTGTAAGTATACCAAAAAACCGATGTATCTGGATCAGGTCAAGAAGTTTGAGGCTGCGGCCGCGACCTTCCGACAGCAGGAAGCGGAAGCTGGGCGAGCTATTCCGCAATTGAGGTTGTGGCTGGTGTCCACCGGTGGCTTTGCTGGCGAGGTGTTGGAATACATCAAAAATCGGGAGGAGATTTATTTCTCGGATCATGACGGGATCAATCAGATATTCAAGGCTTTTGGCGGGAATTACGGCATCCCGATTTTTAACGAATGATACTGGCATGCCGGATCAAGCGGAAGAGCCTCTAACAACTAACGATCCAGTTGCCGATAAAGTATCATGTATGTATCATGAAAGCAACCATAAACAACCAAGCCTACTGGTTAGCCCTGACCCATCTGCCCGAACTCGGGGGAGCGACTCTGCGTCGTTTGCTTGAACGGTTTGGCAGGATCGAAAATCTATTTCAAGCCACCGCAATCGAGTTGGCCGCGCTCCCCCATCTCGCGCCTAATATCGCTCAACAACTGCCCAAATTATCCCTCAACCATGCCTCTGCCGAACTTGAGCAGTTACAGCAACAGGGTATCGGCCTGCTGACATGGGACGATGTTGATTATCCGGCTCGGTTGTTTGATCTCGCCTCGCCACCACCGGTGCTGTTTTGGCGAGGCCAACCTAGTTGGAGCGCAGGCAGGATGCCTGCATCCAGTTCAACTACCAAAGAAGTTCTGCCGAGTTGTACTAGCGTGGCGATTGTCGGCAGTCGGCAGGTCAGCCAGCGGAGTCGGGCCACCGCCCGTCGGTTGGCCTCCGACCTCAGCGAACGGAGTGTCACCATCGTCAGTGGGTTAGCGTTGGGTATCGACCAAGCCGCTCATCAGGGTACGCTTGATTCTCCACATGGTCAGACGGTGGCCGTGTTGGGCAACGGATTGGCGACCATCTATCCATCCCAAAACCGCTCCCTCGCCAAGCAGATTATCGAACAACGACGGGGGGTGATTTTGTCTGAACAACGCCCCGAATTGCCTGCCGAACCTTCTCATCTCATGCGGCGTAACCGGATTATTGCTGCCCTCAGCCAAGCCGTTATCGTGGTAGAGGCCAGCCGGAACAGTGGCGCGCTCGAGGCGGCCCGACAGGCCCAAAAACTAGGCCGACGACTCTATGCCTATCCGGGCAGCCTCGGCACAGACTGGATGTTGGCTCAAACCGAGTCCACCCCTCTCGCATGGGATACCCCACAGGCCGACATGGTGGTTGCTCAGATTCAGCAACCGATTAGTCAACCTGTCCCCATCCAACCGAGTCTGTTTGATTTTGTTTCGGACGCTGGACGCGGATGAACACGGTTTTTTGGTAATGTTGACCTGTTGACTGATAGCCTTGGGCTAAAGCCACAAGGCTAAAAGCTTAAGACCGCTAAAGCGGCCTAAATAGCTGGCTTCAGCCTGCTTTAGCTTTTAGCATCGGGATTGATTCCGATGCGTCATCAGTCAAGATAACTACCTAACGTTTGTACAGTCTTTCAGATAATGGTTTTCAATTCAAGACCAACCTTCCCGCAAGTTTAGAACTTGCGGGAAGGTGACGGCTGAAAATGTTTATCTGAACATCTATAGTAGACGATTCATCGCCTTCAAACGGCACTACTACAAACCCTTAAGTTGACGGTCATGACTCCTCTACGCCCTACTCAAGGCCCGATTCAAGGCACTGATCAAGGCTTTAATAGAAGCCAACTCAATATTGGTATCGGTTCCGGCTCCGAAGAATGTCTCGTCAGAGGGAGTGCGGATTTGGATGTAAGCTACCGCCTCCGCGCCAGAGCCTTTTTGCAGAGAGTGTTCGCTGTATGTCAACAGCCGAAACTCTGGCACTAGCTCCTCTTTCATGCCCTGCATAAAGGCGTTGATTGGCCCATTGCCATATCCCTGAATCGTGTGAGGCTTGCCATCAATCAACAAGTCGGCCTCACAACGGACTGATCTATCGGAATCGTTATTGTTTAATAGTTGGGTGCGGAACTTCTCCAGTTTAAAGGGAGTGTTTGCTTTAAGATAGGTTTGCTCAAACGATTTCCGAATCTGCAAACTGCTGATTTCATTCCCCAACTTGTCCGCCATATCGTTGATGATTTTACCAAACTCCACTCGCATGGCTTTGGGCAACTTAAAGCCAAACTCCTGCTCCAGCAAATAGGCCACGCCGCCCTTGCCGGACTGAGCGTTAATCCGAATAATTGCCTCATAGGTACGTCCAATATCTTGCGGATCAATCGGCAAATAGGGAACATCCCACAACGGGTCGGTTTTATTATTTTGAGCCGCCATGCCCTTGTTAATTGCATCTTGATGAGAACCAGAGAACGCGGTAAAAACCAGATCGCCCGCATAGGGATGACGAGGCGGAACCAGCATGCGTGTCCCTTGCTCGTAAGCCAAACGTACCGCGTTGATGTTCTGGAAATTCAGATGTGGATCGATGCCTTGAGAGTACATGTTCAGAGCCACTGTGACCAAATCAACATTGCCGGTGCGCTCACCGTTGCCAAACAGAGTTCCTTCTACTCGCTCCGCTCCGGCCAGCAGGCTCAACTCGGTGGCGGCTATGCCCGTTCCTCGGTCATTGTGGGTATGCAGGCTAATGAGGACAGTATCTCGGTTACGGATATTTTGGCAGAACCATTCAATCTGGTCAGCATGGACGTTAGGTGTTGCTAGTTCGACGGTAGCAGGCAGATTCAGAATCATCTTGTGTTCCGGCGTGGGTTGCCATGTATCCGCCACAGCTTCACAAATCTCTATGGCAAAGGGTAACTCGGTGGCCGAGAAACTCTCCGGCGAATATTGGAACATCAAATCGGTATCGGGCAGAGTCGGGGCTAACGATTTAACCAATGTGGTGGAGTTAACTGCGATGTCGATAATTTCCTGCTTCGACATGTCAAATACCACCTGACGTTGTATCGGCGAGGTGGAGTTATACAGGTGCAAAATCGCCTTTTTTGTACCCTGTAATGAATCAAACGTGCGCCGAATCAGTGGCTCGCGAGCCTGCACCAACACCTGCACCCGCACATCATCCGGTATCAAATTCTCATCAACCAGACGACGTAAAAAATTGAACTCAATCTGAGACGAAGAGGGGAATCCAACCTCAATTTCCTTAAAGCCAATATCGACCAGCAGTTGGAACATGGCTATCTTTTCGTCCACACTCATCGGAATCGCCAACGCTTGGTTGCCATCTCGCAGGTCAACACTGCACCAAATTGGCGCGTCGGTAATGGTGCGCGAGGGCCATTGTCGATTGGGTAAGTCGATTTGGGGAAATGATTGATATTTCTTCGACATTGGCTTGGTAATAATATCATGCTGTTCATCAGTTACAATCTGGGTCATACTCATGAGATAATCTCCTTAAATTGATGGTAGTCCTGCACATGTAGTCATCACCTACCCGCAAGTTCCAAACTTGCGGGTAGGTAACTGACATATATCACTACTTCTGCACCACTACCAAATTGATACAATAAAAAAAGCCTCCCCACTTGGGGGAGGCTTTGAAAAGCCATTATATGCACCTACATCCAACAATAACAGATACTCACTCACCCAAGCAAAAATAGCCCCTCACTCGGAGGAGCGTGCTAAGAAGGCTAAGTAGGTTTATGGTTGGCACAGGTATCAACATAATTAAATCAACATTTGTTTAACGTGGGTTGACTATATCACGAATTTGATGATTTGGCAAGTAGTTTTAACATTGGCGGGAATTATCAGACCTTAATCAATAATGCCTTGCGAGAATAATCGCCTCGTACAATCCGTGGCGATTGTCTAGTTACCCGATTTATGCTATCATGTAGGCAATTTGTCTTAAGTGACCCTAAACCTGCTAAGACAAATGACCTATCCACCAACTGAGACCACATGGTTGACAATCATGATTGTAAACTTAAGGTAGTGATAAGGAGTGCAAAGCTTGCTTTGCAAGCAAGGCAAGCCTTGCACTCCGGATTCTGCCATCACTACTTGTGCAGGACTACCAATTAATGCTCATTCCTAAGTTTATATTTATGGTTGTCAACGGTTTGTTTTTACCAGACTAGGAGCGTAAATGAACAAGCGTGATCGAGTTTATGCGGCGCTAGAAGGCATGCCAGTTGACCAAGTGCCAACCAGTTTGTGGCGGCATTTTTATAAACAAGAACAAACTGCGACTGGGTTGGCCTCTGCGACTTTGGCCTTCTATAAACAGTACGATTTTGATCTGATTAAATTGACCCCTAGCAGTTTTTACGCTATCGAGGATTGGGGAGCCAAAATCTCTTTTTCTCAAGATGATACCGAACCCTCGATTCTCAAACAGCCTCTCATTCGACGGTCTCGGAATTGGCGAAATTTAGCCACATTGCGAGGTACAGAGGGGAATTATGGGGAGATGCTTCAGGCGATTAAGCTGGTTAAAAACCAACTCACGGAGGATGACGCGCCCTTTTTGATGACGGTGTTTACACCGTTGACGATTGCCTATCAGCTTGCTGGTGAAAATCTGTTTAGGCATCTGAGCGACACGCCAACCGATGTCCATATTGGCCTCGCAACCATCGCCGAGACCATATCTCGCTTTGCCAAAGCAGTCATCGACGCGGGCGCAGACGGTATCTTTTTTGTCAGTCAAGCCGCCGATACCACTAAGTTTGATGCGGAGAGTTATCAGACGTTTGGGGTTCGATATGACCTAATAGCCCTAGAACGGGTTAAAGTGGAGCCGGTGCCGCTGGTGTTGCATTTGGAAGGGAACAATATCGACTTTAAGATTGCTAATCAATACCCTGTTCATGCCGTCAGTTGGCGACATTCTGGTCAGAATAGTTCCATCAAAGAGGCACTAACTTTGACCAACAAAACCCTCATGACTGGTCTTAATTCGTCGATACTAGAACAAGGCAGTCCGGCAGAAATTTTTACTCAAATTCGCCATGCCACCAAAATGACGGGGGGACAACGCCTCATCCTAGCCCCCACGAATGTCTTATCTCCCCAAACCCCTGATGAGAATTTGCAAGCGATTATGCGTCTCGTGTAATTTGCAAATCGTAGACTGGCTCGGCCTTAGCCCCAAAACGGAACTTGTAGGTCTCATCGCCTCGTAGAAAGTCGTACCGAGTTCGGCCTAACTCAATCGCGGCCTGAATCGTGTACGAGGTCAGCACATTGCCCACACTCAACGCAGCCTGGGCCGGATCGTAGCCAGAATTATACAATAAAAACTCATTGTTATAATCAAAACAGAGCATGGCCGCGACTTTAACCCCATCAACCTCTAAGAAATAGAGCTTTAACCAGCCAGCCTGCGCCGCGTCATGGGCAAACGCCTTAAAGAAACTGATTAGCTTATCACTCCAAAAATCTTCTTTATCGGGTGTCGATTTTTGATGTAGGTCGATGAATATATCCATCGCCTCATCTAACCCCGTCTCCGAATCGATAATCACCCGCTCAACCTGCGCCTCTCGCTCCAAACGCCGAATCTTGCGCCGGATTTCATGACGCTGTTTCTTGACAATTCCGGCTAAGTAGTTGTCCCAACTGTCGGCCAGCGTAATCACCGGACAAACATCTTGTTGCGAAATTTCCACCGACCAGCCTCGCTGTTGCACCAACTCGGCAAAACAGGCCAGAGTGGGCGATGTGTGGGGCAAACTGCACAGATAGAGCCGATCCCAACTCAGGTCGGCGGACGCGAAACCGTCTAGCAAGGTCGTATAAATCGCCTCAGCATGAGTCTGGTCAACCAACAAATCAAGATAATCCGACACGGCAACACAGCCAACAAACGTTAGCTCACGCTGACCAGTTTGATTAACCTTGCCGTACAACGGGGCTAACCCGACCAACTGACCATCATCATCCCGCACGGTAATCAGAACCAAATCGTCATTGCCTAGATATTGCCACCAAGCCCGTTGATAGGCGTAGCGCATAAAAAACGGCGCGCTGATGGCTCGTTTTACTAGATCATCCCATTCCTCAGAAAGGGTATCGAAGGTTGTAATATCAGTAAAAATTGAAGTTTTCATGGGTTTGGTAGCCAAAACATAAAACGCTACGTTTCACTCTCACACTCCTCACTCTACCGTATCGCTTGCCAGTCGATTTGATACACTTGGTATCCTTGGCTACAGTCGCTGTGAATGTCCAACAATAATGGATTAGAGACTGGCTGGTCGGCTTGATAAATCTGTACCCAAAATTGTGGTACATTAGCCGAGCCAGAGAGCATAATCTGATAAATACCACTACTATCGGTCGTTTCCATCGCCACGAGGCGAGTCTCTTTTTCCCAAATCACCACCTGCACATTGGCTAATGGCTCTTGAGCGATTGACCAGACAATCCCCCTGAAGCCGTATCTTGTACAGTCGTTGAAGCCACGAATCGGTTCTTTAGCGGTGAATTTTTCGATAGGGGGCGCAAGCGGGACATGGGTTATTGTTGGCGGTGGAGCAGTGGGTAAACGTAAAGCGGGAGCGGCGGAGGTTGGCTCTACGTAAAGTCGGTCTGATGGTTTTGGCAGGATAAAGAGAAAATAGGCTTGAATAAAAAAAAGCGTGCCAACGAGAAGCCCGATGGCAAGCAGTAAAAGAGATATGCAACCTGTTCTTGAGATTAATCCAGCCAATTTAGTATGTGGACAAAAAAATTAGGGCAAGAATTCTCTTGCCCTATAACTGGGGAGCAGGGACTCGAACCCCAACCGACAGAACCAAAATCTGTTGTCCTACCATTAGACGACTCCCCAATAGTGAAGCTATTTTAGCATGATAATTTCAGTTACGCAACTTTGCTATTATGTTTTTGAATCGCGTTGCTCATATCTTTCTCTTCGACCAAATACCCCCATTCACGCTTAACAAATACGCGGCAATTGCTCACCAACCTGCATATCCACAATGCGAGTGCCGCCGATACCTGTTTTAGCCACCACCAGACCGGAATGATCGGCGGTTACTTGCCCGATGATGGTTGCTTGTTGACCGTAGGGGTGTTGACGCATGCACTCTAGGATTGGTTCGGCCATCTCTGCCGGAACAATGGCGATCAATTTGCCTTCATTAGCGACATAAAGTGGGTCTAGCCCCAAAATCTCACAGGCCGCTCGCACTGGTGGGGAGATTGGCAGATTCCGTTCATCCAACACAATGCCAACTTGAGAGGCCGCCGCAATCTCGTTTAGGGCAGAGGCTACCCCGCCTCGAGTTGGGTCGCGCAGGGCGTGAATCTGGTTGCTGACGGCTAACATGTCAGCCACTAAACCATGCAGGGGCGCGGTGTCACTCTCGATGACCGTCTCAAAAGTCAGCCCCTCTCGCACGCTCATAATGGCAATTCCATGTACACCAATCTCACCGCTAACCAGCACCACATCACCCAGTTGAGCCTTATGCGGGCCAATCGTCACCCCCTCAGGGATGAGGCCGAATCCGGCGGTGTTGATATATAGTCCATCGCCATGCCCTTTATCAACAACCTTGGTGTCACCCGTCACAATCGTCACGCCAGTCTGCCGAGCCGCTACGGCCATGCTCTCCACAATTTGGCCCAACTGCTCCAAAGGCATGCCCTCTTCAATAATGAAGCCAGTACTCAAATAAAGTGGTTGCGCCCCACTCATGGCAATATCGTTGACCGTGCCATGCACCGCCAACTCGCCGATGTTGCCACCGGGGAAAAATAACGGCTGAACGACATACGAATCGGTGGAGAAGGCCAGCCGCGCTCCCACATTGGGGAGGTTGATGATGGCAGAATCGCTCAGATTGTCGAGCGTGTCGTTTTTGAAAGCAGGCAGAAATAGATGCTCCACTAGTTCAGCCGATAGTTTGCCGCCCCCGCCATGCCCCATGATGATGTTGGGCTGGTCTCGCAAGGGTAATGGGCAAACCCAGCCCTCAAAGTTTAGTGTATTGGTCATGTATTAATTGAAACCTCACTCCTCGATATGTCTTTCTAATTGCCTTAGTTAGCCAAAACTAATTAACACAGAGATACACAGAGGAAAAACAAATCTGATGCTAACTTTTTCTTTGGTTTAGCCGAAATCAACACTACAACGGATACTTAACTACGGAACGGATGGTTTTCATCCGTATATAATCACTGCAAATAGCAAAGAAATTCCGTTATTGGCGAAATATATCCGTTGAGTTTTGAAGTATCCGCTGTAGTGTTCCCGCCAAAGATTCCGTTAGCGTCAGAAATAAATCACTTTTTCTCTGTGTCCCTGTTTTAGCCTTCCCTGAACTACTTGTCGGGTAGTAATGATTTGCTAAGGAATGGGATTTTAATAACTTGCGCGTTTGGCAATTGTAGGGGCTAGGCAAGGCGGTGTAGCGTTGGTTTGAAATCAGAACTCCAATCCGCCTTGCCTCGCCCTGAATCCACGGAATAACGGGCGAGGCAGGGGCGGAGCGGAGATGGTCGCACATTCCAAGTCTAGACCGCCCTGCCTAGCCCCTACAATAAACTCCGACGCAAATGCACATGTTAATTAATGCCCATTCCTAAAAGGAAGCCCACATCAATAGTATGGTTTGAAAATTGATTTTTGGCAAGATTGGGTTTACACTCTACAGTCTTTCAGATAATGGTTTTCAATTCAAGACCAACCTTCCCGCAAGTTCTAAACTTGCGGGAAGGTAACGGCTGAAAATGTTTATCTGAACATCTATATCTACCTCCCCTACGGAGGTGAGCGCGTGTCGAGTATCGATTCGTCGAGTAAGTTTTGGCTTTACCGACTAGCAAAATAACCTTTATGACCAATAACCAACCTATCCAACAACAACTATACGAGGGCGCGTCCCATTTTAAGATTGATTTGACTCCCGCCCAAAGCGACCAGTTTATACGCTATTTTGAGGAACTACAGGCCTGGAATCAGAAATTCAACCTGACCCGCATCATCGAGCCGAGTGAGGTGGTCAGCAAACATTTCCTCGATTCGCTGACTCTTTATCCCCTGCTGACCGATTCTGCCTCGTTGATTGACGTGGGGAGTGGGGCTGGTTTTCCGGGTATCCCACTCAAAAACGTCATGCCTCAGCTACGGGTAACCTTGCTGGAATCGACGGGTAAAAAATGCACCTTTCTTGACCATCTGGTTGAGACCCTCAAGTTAGAGCAACTCACTGTCGTTAAAGGCAGGGCAGAGGATGCCGGACAACATTCGGATTATCGTCAACGTTACCATGTTGCTACCGCGCGGGCGGTGGCACGGTTGTCCACCTTGGCCGAATATCTGCTCCCCTTCGTCAAGGTCGGCGGATACATGATGGCCCTCAAAGGGCAAGACCCCACCTCTGAACTAAACGAAGCCCGCCGAGCCATCGGTATTTTGGGTGGCAAATCCCCCCACATCGACCGTGTGACCATTCCCGGCCTTGACGCGCCTCGCCATGTGGTTCGGGTACTCAAACAGAAACAAACTCCCAAACGATACCCTCGCCGTTCCGGTACGCCTAAAAAAGAGCCGCTTTAGAGTAAAATTTTCGGGTAGTGGTGCAGAAGTAGTGATATAGTCAGTTACCTACTCGCAAGTTTGGAACTTGCGGGTAGGTGATCACTAGCCAAAAATTTCGAGATGATAATTTTGCATCAGAAAAATAGTGTGATATACTTCTAGGTAGTGTGGTGGATGTAGCTCAATGGTAGAGCATTAGTCTGTGGAACTAAAGGTTGCGGGTTCGATCCCCGTCATCCACCCTATTATATGGTGAGCGTAGCTCAATGGTAGAGCATTAGTTTGTGGAACTAAGGGTTGCGGGTTCAAGTCCCGTCGTTCACCTCTTATCTTGCCCTAAAAATAGGCCAATTTTGTAAGAAGAAGTTTCAAGCGTGGAGGCAACCTCCACGCTTTTGTTTTTGTTAGCGAATCATAGGCTTGCTACCCGACAAACTGGTTTAGGAAAAGCTAAAACAGTAACACAGAGTTTCACAGAGACGCACAGAGGAACACAGAGGAAAGAATAATTAGCTTTTTCTCTGTGAAACTCTGTGTTCCTCTGTGAAACTCTGTGCTAATTAGTTTTTGCTAACTTTTCTGTCGGGTACTGAGATCATAAGAAAAAACTTAAGGAGCATTTTTAATGGCTAAGAAAGCAAAACCCCGTATCCCAGCTGGTATGCGGGATGTATTACCCCGACAGATGATTAAACGGCAGTATGTGATTGATGTGATTAAAACTGTTTTTGAATCGTTTAGTTTTGAACCATTACAAACACCAGCGATTGAAATGAGCGAAACATTAAAAGGAAAATATGGCCCTGACGCGGAACGACTAATCTATAATGCGACCTATGGCTCAGGCACAAAAGAGGATATATCACTTAGATATGACCTTTCTGTACCATTGTGCCGGATGTTGGCCATGTATCCCAAAATCACCAAACCGTTCAAACGGTATCAGATTGCCCCAGTATGGCGAGCAGACCGTCCGCAAAAGGGACGTTATCGGGAGTTTTATCAATGTGATGCTGACACAGTAGGCAGTAGTAGTATTTTGGCTGATGCAGAAATAGTCAATGTGATTTATGAAATCCTAGCTCGACTCGGCTTCAAAAATTTTGTCATCAACATTAACCACCGTAAAATTTTGAAAGGAATCGGTCAATTTGCTGGAGTACCCGATACTGTCTTGGGCGGTTTGTATCGCTCTATTGATAAGATTGGCAAAATTGGTATTACAGGCGTTGAGCGGGAGCTAAAGTCGGTTGGTTTGCCTTCTGATATTATTCAAAAACTGGTTCGTTCAACCCGCTTACTGCTTCAAAACAAATTAGAGGCTAATCATCTAGCGAGTGACTTAGAAAAACAGAAATTGCCTGATGAGGTTGTTCAAGCGATGACTCCTGAGCTTTTAGCGGTAGTTGAGGTAATTGATAAGACAACCATTAAACCCAAAGATGTGCAAGAGGAAGCCAACAGAATCGTGGGGCAATGTGTCGATACATTACGGAATGTCTATCAGGAGGATGTTGAATTAATTCCTGATCCTGTGGTTTCAAAGCTACTTTCTTTATTGCAAATTTCAGGCCCAAATCGGATAGTCTTGGCAGAATTGCGGAAAAAACTGGCTGACTCACCCACTGCCTTAGAGGGAATTTCTGAACTGGAAGAGATGACAGGTTACCTTGAAAATTTGGGTATTCCTGAACAATATTATGTGGTTGATTTCTCAATGGTACGCGGTTTGGAATATTATACCGGCCCAATCTTTGAGACGGTGGTTAAAGAACCGAAAATTGGCAGTATTACAGGCGGAGGACGCTTTGATGAATTGGTCGGAATGTTTGTTGACCGGAGTTACCCCGCCACAGGTACGACTATCGGCATTGAGCGGATCATTGATGTAATGGAAGATATGGACATGTTTCCTCCAAATGTGAGGAGTACTGTTTCTCAGGTGTTAATCTCTTATTTCGATGAAACAACTGTTGCTGAATGTCTCAATGTGGCAAATATGCTTCGTCAAGCAGGGGTAAAGACCGAGATGTACTTCGATAAACACCCATTACGTGACCAGATGGGGTATGCTAATAGCAAAGATATTCCATTAGTGGTGGTTATTGGGCCTGATGAGTTAGCAAATGAGCAAGTAACGATTAGAAATATGGCTTCAAAGGAACAACAACAGGTTAAACGCGCCGAAGTAGTTACAACCATAAAAGAGTGGTTGGCTAGTGCTGAATGATTAATAATCATTCAGCCCCCTTGTTCCCAAACTGGGTTTGGAAACACACTTGCTCAAGCAACTCTGTTTGCGACTTGCAACATGCCAGAAACAGAGTTTCTATGGCAAATACGTTCCCAATCTCCAGATTGGGAACGAGGGCGGAATCGACCATTTCTGGACACTCATTTCTAATATCATGACTGTCAACTTAAAAAGTTTGTAGTAGGCACTTCAGTGCCTTTGAGGGCGATAAATCGCCTACTACAAACGTTAAGTTGATACTTATGTTCCTAATATGAAGGAAACACCAATGACCCAAATAATTTACCTTGACGGGCAGAATCTGACGATTGATCAAGTGATCGCTGTGGCTTACGGCGAGCCGAGCGTGCCCAAGGTAGAGCTAACCGAGGCCGCCACGGAGCAAGTGAATCGGGCCGCAGACGCGGTGCAACAGCTTTTAGATGAAGGAACCATCGCCTACGGGATTACCACCGGATTTGGTGCGTTCAAAGATCGGCTCATCCCGCCGGAGCAAGTGCGGAAGCTACAACGGAATATCATCATCAGCCATGCCGTTGGCACGGGTGACCCGTTTGATGTGCCGACCACCCGCGCCATCATGCTGATTCGAGCCAACACCCTCGCCCGTGGATATTCGGGCATTCGCTTGGAAACGCTCCAACGCCTGCTCGACATGCTGAATCTGGGCATCCATCCCATCATCCCCGAAAAAGGGTCGCTGGGAGCCAGTGGTGATTTAGCCCCCTTGGCTCACATGAGTTTGGTGATTATTGGCGAGGGCGAGGCGGAGTATCAAGGCCAAACCTTAAGCGGGGCAGAGGTGCTACAGCAGACCAACCTCCAGCCGATTGTGTTAGCGGCCAAAGAGGGGCTGGCCTTGACCAATGGCACGGCGATTATGTGTGCCCTGGGCGCGCTGGAGGTCTACCGCGCTCGCCTGTTGAGTCGAGTGGCAGATATTGCCGGTTGTCTCAGCCTAGAGGCATTACATGGTACAACATTGGCTTTTGATGACCGGATTCATCAACTGCGCCCCTACCCTCGCCAGTTAAACTGTGCCGCCTATCTGCGAGCAGTTCTGGCCGATAGCGACTTCACCCGTCACCATGACCCGCGCAACGTGCAAGATGCCTATACCCTGCGCTGTATCCCCCAAGTGCATGGCGCGATACGAGATGCCATCGCCTATGCTCGGTGGGTGATTGGGATTGAACTGAATGTCGTCACCGATAACCCTCTGCTCTTTATTGATGAGGAAACCGATGAAATTACAGTTCTATCGGGCGGTAATTTTCATGGCGAACCGTTGGCGATTGCTATGGATTACCTGAGCATGGCTATTACCGAGCTGGGCAACATCGCCGAGCGGCGGCTCATGCGGCTGACCGACGAGGCTAGTAACTCTCAGGTTTTGCCCGCTTTTTTGATTAAAGAGGGCGGTCTGAACTCCGGCTTTATGATTACTCAATACACCGCCGCCGCGCTGGCCACCGAGAACAAGGTGCTGGCTCATCCGGCCAGTGTCGATACCATCCCCACCTCGGCCAACGTGGAAGACCATGTAAGCATGGGTTGTACCGCCGCCTTACAGACTCGCCAAATCAACCAGAACGTGACCCATATTTTGGCGATTGAGTTGATGGCTGCCGCGCAGGGCATCGACTTCCGCAAGGCGCAGTTGGCTGATGGGGCGCAGTTGGGGCGAGGCACACAACCAGCTTACGATTTAATTCGCCAGCATGTGCCATTTTTGGAGCAGGATGTGCTGATGTATCCGCTCATACGAACTGTTAGGAAACTAGTTGAATCGGAGGAGATTGTGCGGGTAGTTAATCAAGTGGTTGAAGATGTGTGGGACACGGATAAACGCGGATAAACATGGAGTTGTCCCCTTGTTCCCAATCTGGAGATTGGGAACAAGGGGGGAGACATGTCGGCTACAGCCCTTCAGAAAAAAAATTCACGTGACGCTACAAGCGTCACCTATAGATGTTCAGATAAACATTTTCAGCCGTTACCTTCCCGCAAGTTTAGAACTTGCGGGAAGGTTGGTAAATTTCACGTGACGCTACAAGCGTCACCTACGATAATTGGAGGTCACGCTTGTAGCGTGACAATAACCTGAAAAAGATTATCTGAAAGACTGTAGAAGCCGACCCTCCATTAATCGTGGGAGATTTATTTTTTTGGTGGTGTGGCGAAATTGGCCCGATAAAACAGCAACGTTAGCCCATTTAAGACCACCAACACCGTGCCACCTTCATGCCCAAGTACGGCTAAGGGCAGAGGTAAGTCAATCGTAAAGATTGCCCCAATCATCAACATAATCATGGCTAGGGCAAAGGCCAAATTGACGAACAAGGTGCGGCGAGTCCGTTGGCTCAGAGCCAGTAGGTAAGGAATGTTCCGCAGTTCGTCGGCCAGAAGAACCACATCAGCCGTCTCTAGGGCCACATCACTTCCCCCAGCGCCCATAGCGATACCGAGATTCGCCTGAGCTAGAGCTGGCGCGTCATTCACTCCATCTCCGACCATAGCGACGGCCCCATATTTGGCTTGCAACTCCCGCATCCGAGCCACTTTATCAATCGGCAAAAGTTCGGCATAGACCTGATCCACACCCACCTGTTGGGCGATGGTTTCGGCCACCTGTTGCTGGTCGCCAGTTAGCATGACTATCTGCTCAACCCCCATCGCCCTGAGGGATTGCACCACCTCGCTCGACCGCTCTCGCACGGTGTCGGCAATTGCCACCACGCCCAACACCTGCGCTGGTTGGTCAGTCTGCCCCATCTCGGCCACGATAATCGAGGTTTTACCCGCTTGTTGAAACTGGTCGATCACCGCTTGAGCCATGTCCTCGTTTCCCATGTCGATTCCGGCAAAGTAGCGCGAACTCCCAACCCGAAATTGATGACCGTCGATTTCAGCCTCGATACCGCGACCCGTTTCAGCCTGAAACGCGACCACATCAACTAGAGGCAACTCTTGTTGTTCAGCCTTGCTAACAATCGCCTGCCCCAAAGGATGCTCCGACTTCACCTCCAGCGAGGCGGCCAGAGCCAGCAGTTGGGTCTGAGTATCGGTTTGGCTGAAACCTAGCTTGGTCAACATGGGCGAGGGAGCGGTGATACAGGGCTGAATGTCCGTCACCATCGGTTGCCCCTGCGTCAGCGTGCCGGTTTTGTCGAAGGCCACCACCTTGACTTGCGCCGCCTGCTCAACATGCGCTCCGCCCTTAAAGAGGATGCCCTGCCGAGCGCCATTTCCAATGGCCGACAAAATCGCAGCCGGGGTGCTGATAATCAAGGCACATGGCGAAGCAGCCACCATGACGGTCATGGCCCGATAAAAGGCCATCTCAAACGATTCACTACCCCACATCACAGGAACTAAAATCATCAAAACGGTAAAAAGAATTACGCCGATGGCATAATACTGCTCTGCTGTGTCGAGAAACCGTTGTGTTTTGGCCTTTTGACTGCGAGCCTCCTCGACCAAGGTAATCAGTTTGGCGATGGTTGAATCATGGGCTAAATGGATTACTTCCGCCTCAAAATAGCCATTTTTGTTAATGGTTCCGGCAAAAACCGTCTCGCCGACCGTTTTTAAGACTGGCAACGACTCGCCAGTGATAGAGGCTTGGTCAACCGTGCTAGAGCCGTCAACAAGTCGTCCATCCAACGGAATCCGGTCGCCCGGTTTGATGATGAAACGATCTCCAAGGGCCACCGCCTCCAAAGGCAAAACCATCTCTCGCCCATTTCGCCGAACCAGAGCTTGATCGGGACGGAGGGACATCAGTGATTTGATGGCGTTCCGAGTGCGATCTAAGGCGTAATCTTGCAATACGTTTGATAGCGAGAAGAGGAACAACAGCATAGCTCCCTCGAAGGGTGCGCCGACGTATGCCGCACCCAACGCGGCCAGAATCATCAACAGATCAACATCAATCGTCCATTTTTGTAACGAGGCCAGACCGCTTTTCAGGCCAAACCAGCCGCCAGTCAAATAAGCTACCAGATACAGCCCATTACTGACCCAGGCCAAGGCCCCGTAGCGTCCTGCAACCAAAGCCGCTATCATCGTCACCAGCGTTATCAGGGTGAAGGCTAGTTCCAACTTGTCCCACCAACCACGGAGCAGGTCGCGTGGACTGAAACTTGAGTTATCCTCAATTGCTCTATATCCCAACTGACTTGTAATTGCCATTGTATTACTCCTATTTGTTACGTGAGGTTAATAGTTTGACCTCAGTATAACAAATTGAATCAATCTTAGTCTATACAAAGTTGGGATGTTAGGCTTGCCTAACAACGTTTGGCAGAATATGACCGCTAATCTAGGTGACACGAATGAGTCATCTCTGAATAGGGACGACAAAGTGATTCATGAAAGACTAAAACAGGGGCACAGAGGAAAAAATAAATTACTTTTTCTCTGTGCCCCTCCATGCGGATAACTTAAGCAAAATTGGAAATTGTCAAATAGCTGAAATTGATGCTGTTTTGCCAATGATTTCTTCGGATTATTACTCTTCATTGCACCATAGAACAACTCAGCCTTTACTACCGAGCATAATATAATTTTTTGCGAACCGTGAAAAATTACTTTTTGTCTAATGTTTGCGGCACTGGTTCCGTTGGGTAGGAAAATTTTTATCCAACTTCAAAAGCCACTATTTTGACGCAATAATCATCTCGTAGAGATATTTGGGATCAATAAACAAGCTATTTCCAATGGAGAATTTTATTTCCCATTCAACGGAACCAGTGTCCATACCACCACAAAAATCAATACAAGGCAAACCAACCATGCAAAGTCAGTTTGCCTTGTAGATATGCAAAAAGGGTGTTGGGTTTCCTTCGTCAACCCAACACCTTTTCTAGCTAACCTAAACGGAACCCGCTCCCGCCCTCGCCAGCCTTGTTATTTGATTGATTTAAAACGGTTGTGTTTCTGGTTGATTCACTTTTTTAGGAATCAAAATAATTATAGGTGGTTTGGGTGCAAATGAAACAAACTCCCTACCACTTTCTAATTCCTGCCTTTTCAAGTCCTCAAAGATAGCTTGCAAATCAAAGTTAAACCGTTGGGCATGCATTTCCCTAACCCTACGTACTTCGTTAACAATAACATCTTCCCACATGGTAAACTCCTATAATAATTCTTGTGGACTACACAAAACGGGAGGTTCATAACCGTTTTCACGGCAAATGGACATGGTTCAAAATGAAAGACTTCATCTTTACAAATTAGGTATGGCGATAGATTACGTAGGGGCTAGGTAAGGCGGCAAGTATCATGGTTTGAAATCAGAACTTTCATCCGCCTTACCTCGCCCGTAGCCCACAGGGAACGCTAT
>JAUCGB010000182.1 GCA_030377895.1 Anaerolineales bacterium HSG24 | reverse complement strand
AGGATTGAAGCGTGGCTATGGCGAAACAAAAAATTAGAATTCGTTTAAAGGCTTATGACCATCGGGTTTTAGATCAATCAGTTCGACAGATAGTTGATACTGCTGAACGTACAGGTGCGGCTATTGTCGGTCCAGTACCGTTGCCGACAAGAATCGAAAAATTTACGGTTATAAGGTCTCCTTTTATTGATAAAGATTCTCGTGAACAATTTGAGATTCGCACTCATAAGCGTTTAATAGATGTTGTAGAACCTAAAGCAAAAACAATTGATGCTTTAGTTCGGCTTAATCTACCTGGTAGTGTAGATGTAGAAATCAAGTAAGGAGTGGAGTGTTTAATTTCACAAGATAAAACTTTTTTTGTGAATAACTCCGATGGTGTTATAATATGAAGGGTATTTTAGTTAGAAAGTTAGGTATGACCCAACTGTTCGGGGATGATGGTGTCGTAACGCCTGTTACTATAGTTGAGGCTGGCCCATGTTATATTACTCAAAAGAAAACAGTTGATTCAGATGGTTACAACGCTATCCAGTTAGGTTTTCTTGAAGTTGAGGATAAAGTTGTTAATCAACCAAAGCGTAAGCACTTAGCCAAGTCTGCTTCTCCCATGTTGCGTTACTTACGTGAGTTTTCCGTAGGGGACACTGATGATTATGAACTTGGCCAGAAGATTATAGCTTCTGTTTTTGAGTTTGGTGATGTGGTTGATGTGACGGGTATGAGTAAGGGGAAGGGTTTTGCAGGTACTGTGAAACGTCATCATTTCAGAGGTGGTCCCAAGACTCATGGTCAATCAGACCGTCACCGCGCTCCGGGTTCAGTAGGTGCAGGGTCTACACCAGGACGGATTTTCAAGGGTGTTCGAATGGCCGGTAGAATGGGAGGAGAACGAGTAACCGTTCAAAATCTAAAGATCGCTTTAGTTGATGCCAAAAAGAATATAATAGCAGTTAAAGGTGCTATTCCTGGGGCACGAAATGGTCTGATTATAATTCGAGAGGCTGTAAAAGCTAAACGAACATCAGGGGATAAATAATGATTGTCGATATTAAAAACGTAGCAGGCGAAGTAGTTGGTGATATAGAGCTTAAGGATGATATTTTTGGTGTGAAGCCAAATATTTCGGTTATGCACCAAGCATTTGTCCGCCAGCAGGCCAATGCTCGTCAAGGAACTCATAAGGCTAAAACTAGAGGTGAGGTGCGCGGAACAACTGCTAAATGGTATCGTCAAAAAGGAACTGGTCGTGCTCGGCACGGTAATCGTAAAGCTCCTATTTTTGTAGGCGGTGGTAAGGCACATGGTCCCCGTCCGCGTGATTATAGCAAGAAAATGCCTAGGAAGATGCGTCGTTTGGCTTTGAAATCAGCTTTGTCGGCTAAGGCCGTAGAAAAAGAAATTGTTGTGCTAGACGAGATATCTTTTGATACAGCTAAAACTAAGAACGTAGTAAATTTGTTGGGTAATCTAAATATTACAACTAGTGCGGTTTTTTTGTTGCCGGAAAGCAATGAAAATATTGAAAAAAGTGTTCGTAATGTGCCATCTGTTATAACTCTACGCGCTAATTATTTGAATGTCCGAGATTTGCTAAAACACAATTATATCATCGCCCCAAAAAAATCTATAGCGTTAATAGAAGATTTTTTAGGATAGCGCATACAGTTTAATCAAAAGGTATAGTCATGGAACAAAATCCATATAAAGTTATTATAAAGCCTGCTAATACTGAGAAGAGTAATAATTTGACGAGTAAGGATCAATATACTTTTTTTGTTGACCGGAAGGCGAACAAAGTTGAGGTTGCCCTGGCAATAACAGAGATATTTGATGTGGATGTGGTTCGCGTACGTATTCTTAATAGGTCTCCAAAATTTGGGCGATGGAGACGGAAACGAGTTCGTCGAAAAGCTGCTTATAAAAAAGCAATAATTACCCTTGCTCAGGGGCAAAAAATAGAGGCGTTTGAAGGCGTTTCGTAGTCTAGTAATTATCTATGAGGTAGTATTTTTATGCCGATAAAAGCATATAAACCCACGTCGCCTGGTCGACGCGGTATGACAGTATCCACATTTGAAGAAATCACTCGAACTAAACCCGAAAAAACTCTTTTAGCCCCCCTAAAAAAGAAGGCAGGACGTAATAATCAAGGTCGTGTTACAGTTCGTCATAAAGGTGGTGGACACAAAAGACGTTATCGAATTATTGATTTCAAACGAGACAAACATGGTGTTCCGGGTGAAGTTCGTTCGATTGAATATGATCCTAATCGTACATCTCGTATTGCTCTTGTTGTTTATGCAGATGGAGAAAAAAGATATATTCTTGCCCCTACAGGTTTGCAAGTAGGTGATAAGGTTATGTCTGGAACAGAAGCAGATATTAAGTTAGGAAATGCGTTGCCTATATATCGAATACCTTTGGGTACAATGTTGCATAATGTTGAGTTGCAACCTGGACGTGGCGGACAACTTGTTCGTTCAGCGGGAACATCGGCTCAACTGATGGCTAAAGAAGGAACTTATGCTCAACTTCGTTTGCCCAGTGGTGAAGTACGTTTAATTAGTCAAAACTGTTTGGCTACAATAGGCCAAGTTGGTAATAGTGAACATGGCAATTTGGTATTAGGTAAGGCTGGTCGTAAAAGATGGTTGGGGATTCGTCCTACAGTTCGTGGGTCAGCGATGGATCCAAAAAGTCATCCTCATGGTGGTGGTGAGGGACAGGCCCCTATTGGTATGCCTGGACCGAAGACTCCTTGGGGTAAGCCAGCTCTTGGGGCTAAAACACGAAAAAATAAAAGAACCGATAAATATATTGTTCGTCGGCGTAAGAAATAGAATTAGGAGTTTAGAGAGCAAATGACTCGTTCCCTCAAAAAAGGGCCTTATGTCGCCCCCAAATTGTTAAAAAAAGTAGAGGCGATGAATGCTTCTGGGGAAAAGCGCGTTATCCGTACTTGGTCGCGTGCCAGTACTCTTTTCCCTCAAATGGTTGGTCATACAATCGCTGTACATGACGGGCGTAGGCATGTTCCTATATA
>JAUCGB010000181.1 GCA_030377895.1 Anaerolineales bacterium HSG24 | reverse complement strand
TTAGGACTAATACATGTGGAACAATAAAAATCTCTCGCAGAGGAGACGCAGAGAAAGCATAAAAATCCTGCCTCCGCGTCTTTGCGAGAGATTTCGGGATGAAATTTTAGTTTCCCGTCCCCCTAAATTGGTATGGAACCGCAAATAGTAGACCTAGATTTGTCAACTGAAATATGGCACTTACTGGTTAAAATCAACATTATTCTTCAGCAATCAACAGATTGGTCAGAACGGTTAGAACAGGTTAATGCTGTCATCTCAACCTCCATAGAGGCTGATGCCCTGTGGTTATTGACCGTTCCGCCTTTGCCAGCTATCGCTTGCGGGTTGGTCAATACCCCCCTAAGTAGTAATCCCGACGCGCAAATCCAGATTGTTGACCAAGCCCCCACCCCCGTTGAAGATTGGCCGATCAACACTCTTATCAAACAAGTCTTGGCTCAACAAACGCTCCATTTTTATAAGCCGAATCAATCTGATATGGAGGCTGATTTAGAAAATATTCTGTTTGGTACATTTCAGACCCACCCTGCAATTATTGTCCCCCTAATTGCCAACAATAGCTCGGTGGGCGTGATTACGATTGCCAGCACCCATCTGACCAAACAGTACACCGATCCGCACATCCAAAAGATGCTCCCCATTTTTGGTCAACTATTAGGGGATGCGCTACAGCAAACCCATACATTTAATCAGATGACCGAGCGTTTATACGCCCTGAGCCATCAACAAAAAACGTTCGATTCGACCTTGCAACAAAAAACCGAGGAGTCGCAATTCCTTGATAAAGTGATTAGGGCGGTGAATGTCGGGCATGGATTATCTGAGACGGCTCAACTGATTGTCGAGCAGTTCAACAAGCTATTCACCTTTCATCATCTTAATGTTTTGCTGATTGATAATTCAGAGCAAAATATTCGTCAACTCGTTTTTAATGAGTATGGAAGCCACGAGCAACAGAATCGCCGCATCCCCATCGAAAAATCGACCTTGCCCAGCCTGCTTAATCAGTCCCAAGGACGCATTGATTACGACATCTCGGTGATGGATAGTGAGCGATTATCGTCCGATAATCAGGTTTTGCTTCAGGATGGTATCAAGTGCAAGATGAGTGTTCCCTTTAAGACGGCCAAAAACTTACAGGGCAGTTTTAATATGGGACATCAAGAGGTCGGTTACTATTCGGCCCAAGATTTAGACATGCTCTGTAAAATAACACCTCGCCTCGCGGTCAAAATCGAAAATGCCAACATGATTGACACTATGGAGAGCCATACTAACCGATTACAGATGCTCAATCGGCTGGGTGAGATGCTACTCTCGACCACGGAGTTGGAGCGGATTGTGGAGACGACTCTGAGCATGTTGCCTCGCCTATTGCCCGGTGACGTGCAGGCGATTATCGTCGCCTCTGAAGAGGGGGCGTATTTTGGCGTGGCCGTGCCGTACAGTTTTAGCCGCACCCAAGAAACGCTTGAGGAAATATTCGATACCTTCGTTGAGATGACCGAGGGCAAACTCTCCAACGAGATTATCTTCTCCAAACGAATTGCCGGAAACATGCCAGTTTCAAACACATGGGAGCCGAATATAGTCCATTCGTTACCGATTTTGACCCGTCAAGGCACATTGGGCATTGTCTACATTAGTACCGACAAAGAAGAGTTACTGAGCAACGACTTGTTGCGAATATTCTCACTAGTTGCCTCGCAGATTTCAGCAGTGGTTGAAAATGCCAGTCTATTCCGACAGGTGGAACAGGAAGGGGCCAGATTGGCCGCGATTCTGTCGAGCAGTACTGATGCGATTTTGGTGGTACAACGAAATGGGCGGGTGGTGCTAGATAATCCAGCCGCATGGCAGGTGATGGGTGTGCAGACCAGTCAACGAGGTCAACAATTGGCGGAATGTACGACCAATCAACCTTTAATCGACCTGTTTGAGACGACGATTCAAGGCGGCAAACCGAATGGCGAAATCCCGCTACAAGATGGACGCACCTTGTTTGCTAACCTGTCGCCAGTATCAGTGGGCGAGCATGGGATTATCGGTTGGGTGGCGACAATGCAAGATGTCAGCCATTTTAAGGAACTAAACGAACTGAAAAACGAGTTCGTCAACGCTGTGTCGCATGATTTGCGCTCCCCATTATCAAGTATCCTCATTGCCACCCATTTGATGGGGCAAACCGGAGCCATCAACGATAACCAGAGAGATTTGATGGGGACGATTGAGCGCAAAGTCAAAAGCATGAGCAAGCTGATTCATAATCTGCTCGATGTTGGTAAAATCGAGGCTGGTATCGACATGGAGATGGAACCATTAGCGGTTACGCCGATTCTGAAAGATACCATTTATGCCCTGCAAACTCAAGCCGAAAATAAGTCGATTGAACTGCTGGAAGAGATTGAGGCGGATCTGCCCGATATTGATGCCAACGAAACTAGGTTACAACAAATATTCTACAATTTAGTCGGTAACGCCATTAAGTACACACCAGATAGCGGACAAGTTACGATCAAAGCGTTTCGCCACAAAAACGAGATTCGCATCCAAGTTATCGACACTGGATTAGGCATTCCGGCAGCAGACCAACCCCACATTTTTCAAAAATTCTATCGAGTGCGGGGCGACCATGTTAAAAGTATAAAAGGCACCGGCTTAGGTCTCGCCATCACTAAAAGTATTGTCGAAAAACACCAAGGCCGAATATGGCTCGAAAGTGTGTTCGGCAAGGGCAGTACCTTCACCACAGCCCTACCAATTATGGAATGACCGTCAACTTAAGGGTTTATAGTAGGCATTTTAGTGTCGTTTGAAGGCGATGAATCGCCTACTACAAACGTTATGTTGATACTTAACATGTGCATGCTGATACAGTTTTTCAGAAGAAAATTTCATGTGACGCTACAAGCGTCACCTACGGTAATTGGAGGTCACGCTTGTAGCGTGACAATAAACAATAAACTGAAAAAGATTATCTGAAAGACTGTAGTTCGCCGTCGACAAGCTCAGGCTACGTCGCCTCGCCTGGGCTGGTCGAAGGCGAAACGCAA
>JAUCGB010000041.1 GCA_030377895.1 Anaerolineales bacterium HSG24 | reverse complement strand
CCGATTACTCCTGACGTGCCATTGTGAGGGGCATGATATACTCGTTGCCCGCCAACGTCAAGGGGATGCATGACGACATGACGACTGGTTGACTACCAAAAGTAAACTCCCACTCGCCGAGTTGGTGAGTGGGGTTTACATGAGAAATTATAAATGGTAAATGGTGAATGGTAAATTATGTTTTGGCGCCAAGAGCGGTTGGATACTGGCCCTGAAAACACGATAGAGTTGGTCACATTCATTCATAATGCCGCTTACATTCATTTACCATTTATAATTCACCATTCACCATTTATAATTTGGTTTGTCGCAAATCTTCGCCTTTAAGGAAGTGAAAAATCATTTATGATTCCTTCAGTTTGAACCATGCCGGTTTACGCTGATAGCCTTGGGGATGAAACTGACCACAAAGACTAACATCCCCAAGAGCAAGCGACTGGTTAGCAGATTCGGTGGTTCTAAAAACAACATCTCTGGGCGAAGGAGACCGAAACCGTATAGGAGATAGACCGATAATCCGGCAATTGAGGCCCATAATCCCTGTCGTATTTTGGCGGGCAGAGGCGTGGCTTGCGTTGAACCGATCATGAATCCCAATAAACTGGCCAACAGAATCGCGCCCATCGCCATGAAAAAATCAAACCCGTCAAGCTGACGTGGTTCAGAGGAGGCAGGGGGAGGTATGTTAGCCAGCACAACGGTCTGCGCTGGTGTGGAGGTGGGTTTTGCTGTTGAGGTTGAGGTCGGCGGAAAAGGCGAGGGCGTATTGGTCGAGGTCGGCGTATTGGTCGAAGTCGGAGCATCCGTCGGGGTTGAGGTGGGAGTAGCCGTCGGCTCTAATACCGAAACGGTCAGGTGGCGACGGCTTTGGAGTTGCCCCGTTTGAGCGGAAATCTGAACTGGCCCAGCTTCGTTCAAGACCAACGTTTCCTCAGACATGCCTTGGACGGTATGTCCCAAGATTGAGGCGATTTCACGATCATCACGATAAGCCACCAGTTCGACCGGGGTTCCGTCTGGAACGAGGTTGCCGTTGTAATCTACAATTGGGCCAACTTGAACGTTAGCTCTAACGGGTAGGACTTGGCTTTTTGGCTCTACCTCAAGCAGGATGAAGGCTAAATCTTGCTCGGGGTCGGGGGCAAGAGCAGTCACCAGTTCGTAGCCAAGCCCATCAATCGAAACGGGCGATTTGCCTGTGGTGGTCAACTCACCAAACAAGGCTCGAACCGCCGTCTCGATGTGGGGTTTGGTTTTACTGTAAGCCCCATAATACGCGCTCAGTTTGGTGATTTCGGTAGTGTCCAGATAATAAGGGGCATTAAAGGCCACTACAATTGTCGTTTTATCTCGCAATGCCACCGATTCCTGAGCCAAAAACAGTTGCAACGCATCGGAATCGCTAAACCCTTTGGTATTTAAGTCTAATGGGGCAAAAATCAGCCAATCCGCCGCTTGAATCCGCCGTCGCACCTCAGCCGGAGAAATCCGAATCGGAGAATTTTCGCTGACGGTATTATCAACCTTATTGCTGATCGCTTCCTCAGCCTTGGGGGTTGGCGTGGCAGTCAACGACACGCCATTGCCTAACTGTTTGGTCAGGTTATCTGGCAAAGTGATCGGCAAAGTGATTTGTGGTGTTTCGTCCACAACCTCAGTTGGTGTTGCAGGGAGTTCGATGGCTCCGGTCAAGGCCAATTTCAGTTCAGAAAAGGTGATAGTGCTGATATTTTCTGACTGAATTTGTCCAGTTGCCTCATTACCATAAAATCGGAGAATCGTCTCCTCGATACTTTGTCGAGGGATATAGGTTTCTTTTGGCTCACAAGCGGTGGTGTAACATTCGCGCGAGAGACGCACATCAACAATGACCAATATTTTTTCATCAGAACGGGGTGGCTCAGGAATACGTAATTTCAACTCTTCAGCGGAGGGGTAGAGCAGGCTCAGGCTCGATTGGGCGATTTCGTTAATTATCGGACGGGATTGCGCCCCAATCTGCATGGCGATTTCGGAGTCATGGATTAGCAAGTCGAGGTTGGCTTTGGGGTAGAGGTTGAGTTTAAGCCGAATGATACGGGTCACCGCCTCATCAACCCGTTTGGCGAAGGTGGGATTGTTCCGATATTCATTCTGAAAAAAGGTGACAGTGTCTTTGATATTCTCAAATTGTTGGCTCCAGATTGAACGGGAATCGAACTGCACTAGACTTAAAATATCGTTTCCGGCTAAAAAAGCTTCTTTGGCAATCCGACGATGGGGAAAGGTTTCGAGAGAAGGGTCAAAATGTTTACGAACTGCTGGCACTCCGAGTGCATCGCTGACGACCACACCTCCCTGTTTACGCCAAACGGCCATTTCGGGCAGAGCGAAGAGAGTTCCCATGCCATCGGCATCAAAACTGATGGGAGCGGTAAATTGTCGGATGTCGCCCTGAAAGCCACGGTAGCGGATGTGACTGGACATGACCGCGTCGGTTTTGCCGAGCGTATCATCCGGCAGGTCGGTCATTATATGGAAGAAGGGGGGCAGTTCAATCCGTTGCAACTCTTGGAGCGATTTATCAACCGTGGCGACCTCGTTATCAGGCAGACGGTCACTGCCACCATGACCGGGGAAATGTTTTGCCACGCTGACGATGCGTCCCCCGCCACCTCGATGCAGACCCCGAATATAGGCTCTACCCATTTGGCTGACCCAATAGGGGTCGCCCCCATAGACTCGAATTCCAATATCGCCTCGCTCGGTGGGACGGGGGTCATTGAGAACATCGATCACTGGGCCTAAGACCATGTTGACTCCCATCGCCGACATCTCCTCGCCCACGATTTCGCCCACCGCTTCGGCATAACTAGGTTGCCATGTCGCACCAATCGCCATCTGGCTTGGAATGGCCGTCATTCCGCCGGTAACGCGGGTATAAGGAAAATTGTCCCCCTCATGATCAAAGGCGATAAATAATGGGAGTTGATTGGTTCCGAAGGCATTGACTTGCAAGCTATTGGTCAGTTCGGTAATCTGCGCTGGCGCGGTATCATCATTAACAAAGTTGCTGTTAGCGGCTAGAATAATTACCCCACCAATTTTGTACTCGGTTAATAGTGTCCAAATATCGGAGTTTTCGCTCGTCCAACTGCCGACAAACGGAACGAGGAACAGTTGCCCGACCTTGTCTTCGATGCTCATGCGGCTCATAATCTCAGCCACCGATTCGAGCGGGTCGTCGGCATAAACGGGCTGGCTGTTGATATAAATAGAAGATTCGAGTTGGGTCAGAATGATAATAATGAAGAGTATACGTTTAAGTCGATTAGGCATATTATTCGTTTTACAAGGCTGGCTTCTGGACATTGTTTGCCACGATGTATCTCCTTTATTGAGCTAAAATTCAGGTTACAAGCATGGTATCACAATCAGGTTGATGACGCACTTCATGAGACTATCGGGAATCCAACGATTTAAGCGTCGGATTGGCGTAGGTCGTCTATTCAAGGTAAGGAATCGGGATAGGTCTGTCACCTACCTATGCAGGACTACCTTGAATGGAACAGGAGTTGACAAATCTTCTAATTCGGATAAAATATCCCTATTATTTCTAAAAACTAGCACAAGGAGATTTATCCATGCAAATAGCTAACCCAATTTATGATGTTGTATTCAAATATTTGATGGAGGATACTAAGATTGCCAAGCTGATTATCAGCACAATTATTGAGGAAGAGATTGTCGAGCTAGATTTTCTACCCCAAGAAAGTACCTTTTATTTGGCCCAACGAGACTTGACCGTCTATCGACTTGACTTCTCAGCAAAAATCAAACTGCCGGATGATAGCTACAAGCAGGTGCTTATCGAAATCCAGAAGGCAAAATTAGCCACCGATATTATGCGTTTTCGGAAATATTTGGGTGAACAGTATCAGGATGACGCGAATGTATATTCTGTTACTGTTGACAAGAAGAAAACCAAGAAAAAAGCGAAAACCAGAAGATCAAGAAGAAAGCTCTACCAATTGTAACGATATATTTTCTTGGTCATTCATTGAAGAAAACCACAGCCCCGGTAATTAAGGTGGCCCGACAATACTATGATGTGACCACCGGTGAGGAAATTCAAACTCGTGAGGAGTTTATTGAAAGTCTGACCCATGACAGTTATGTGATACAGATTCCTTATCTCCATCCTGACTATAAGAGTGAGGTGGAGCAATTGCTAATGATTTTTGACCAACGTTGGATCACCGATGATAAACGGATTATGAATTTCAAGGAGTCGTATTATCCAGAGAAGTACTGGCAAATAACTCGACGATTGCAAACAGCCATCGCAACGCCGGAGGTGAGGCGCATTATGCAGGCTGAGGATGAGATATTGGAGGAGTTTGCCATGATGGAACAACTGATTGCTGAGAAGGATGAAGCCTTGGACGAGCAACGACAAGCCTTGGATGAGAAAGACAAAGCCTTGGACGAGAAGGACAAAGTAGTTGCCGAGCAACAAAAAATGATTGCCGAGTTACAACAACAGCTAAAAGATACGAAGTAAGAAGTCGGGTAGCGAGAGAGTAGTAACCTTGATTTTCGTTTGGGCCATGTCTCTCTGAGCGGAACGAAGTGGAGTGAAGAGTCTCCTCATGATGTAGATTTGGAGAGATTCTTCGCAAATTACGCTCAGAATGACATGATGGGTAATGGCCGAAACGAAGATCATAGCCCTAAAATTGTAGAGGGTAACACCTCAAATAACTAAAAAGGAGATTTTTTATGTATTGTCAATCTAACAGTCGTACCAAGTTGTATGTATTATTAATGGTAACAGGTTTACTGGTTTCGCTTTTGTGGAGTTTTTCAGCCATAAGCACCATTTACGCGCAAGATGGGGATGATGATGAGGATTGGGATGAGTATGTCTACCTACCACTTGTTCTTAAAAATTATCCAGAATCAAGCTTAACCGCAACATCTACTCCAACCGCTACATCTACGTCCAGTAGTGAAACCGCCACCTCAACACCAACAGCAATCGACGAAACCGCAACCCCAACAACAGATTTTACGCTAACGAGTAGTGCCGTTTCTAATGGAGAACTCCTTGCGGATTATAAGTGTGAAGAAAAGGTGGATGGCGTAGAAGATTCCATTCCTTTATCATGGTCTAACGTGCCTTCTTCAACAGGCTCATTAGCGGTGATCATGCACCATTATCCAAACCCTGATGATACCTCGAAGATAAGTTCATATTTGCTACTTTGGGCTATTGCCCCATCGGTCACGGAGATACCTCATGGTGAGGCTGACGACGGCGATTGGTTTATGGGAGCTAATAAAGATGGTGCTGGAGTCTCCTATACGTCTCCATGTTCACCAAGTGAAGGTTCTCATGAGTATACGATAACCCTATATGCCTTATCAGAAACACCATCATCTCTTCCTACTCAAAGTACAATAGATGTGGATTATGATGTTCTTAAAACTGCAATTGGAACTGTAAATGTCATCGACACTGCGACGTTGACATTTAATGATGTGACTGAATAAAAGGTAAGAGCTATCTAGTACAAGCGATTCGGTGATTCAACGTCTTTCAAGGTGTGTTTTTCTCCTTGAATATCTGGCTGACATGGCCCAAGATGACATCAACCTCCTCAAATAGAGAGGTTGATGTCATCTAATATGCTATTGTGTTTTTAGGTTGGTAATGATATAATACTGAAGTTACGGTATAAGCGTTATGTCAATCAAAATAAATAGGTTTTTCGCGCAAAATAGGCCATTTCTTGTTTCAGAAGCTACTATTTTGACCGAATGTTATACTAAAAACTTGACATAATCCTTATACCGCATTTTCAGATATAATGATAGCATGGACATTGCTATTGAGTTGCGAATAAACATGGTATGATCGCCAATCCGTCAATCAAAAACTCGCTCTCATTTCAACAAAACCATAAATATAACATGAACTATATTAAAATAGGTATTTTTCTGATAATATTGAACCTTATGATTGTAGGCTTAGTTGCTTGTAGACGGCCTCCACCGAGAAAACCACAACAAATTGAAGCCAGGGAAAAGGCGATTTTTGAGCAACAACTACCTAAAGAGGTAGCAGAAGAAACAAGGGTGCTGGAACCACCATCGCAAAACGTGCCACAACAAGGTGAAAGGATGCCGCCACAAGTAGCAATTGATGCTTGTATCAGTAAATCTATGGGGGATGTATGCGAATTTGATGATCGGGGAGGGGTTAGTCAAGGTGTTTGTAATGATAAACCCGGCCTGCTTGCTTGTGCCCCAAACAGGAATGCAGAGTCGGTAAAAGTGGATTCCGAACCAAACCTCGGTAGAAACGGTAGAAAAAGTGGTTATAGTATTGAACAAGCTTTATCGGACAAAGCACAAGAAACAACGATTGCTTTTGACGCGCTCGCTTTTTTAACTGGTAATATGTGTAGTGATTCATTTCTGCCACCAGGAAAAGTGGCAGACTTTTTTGGATTTCAATATTTAAGAGATGTCACTCCAAATGGAATGGGGCACAATACTGATTTTTTAACCAATAATGCTAATAATGTGCTACATATTCTTAATGATGAACAAAAGACACAACTGATTGCTGTGGCAAAAACACAGGCAGTGCTTATTAATGATTATGCCTATAAAAGGTTTCCGCTCATAAAAGCGTTTCGTCGCCAGTTTAAGGGGGACATCCCAGCAGGCAGTAGTGGGTTAAGTAAAAGTGCCGTCATTGCCTACTCAGAAGATATATACGAATTGGACGCTCAAATTAGTATGCAACGGGCTAAACTATTTGGAAATATTATCAGATCGTTAGATGAAAATCAGCTTCAACAACTTGATGAAATGGTAAAAGGAGGCTTCGCATCGTGGCAACCAATGGCAGACCAAGTAGATAAGCGCTCTCTTTCTCATGATGAACATGTTTTGGTTATGACTTATGCCAGTGAAATGTTTGGGTGGTATGCCGGGTCAGTTGAAGCAGATACCTATTTTGCTCCTGAACGCCAAGGAACATATTTTGGCTCATTTTATATGAAAGACGCGCCAGCAATGGGCAAGGCTGGGTATAAAATTGATGAAACTATTACCGGAAATAAAGGAGCCACACTTCTAACGTTATTAACCCAACCGCAACAGGAATTAATAACAGGTCTGGTTAGTATCCAAAAAAATAACTTGCACGGCATTGTTGATGTCCGCAGAGCAATATCAACCGAATTACGAAAGTATTTGACGCAAGAGAGCATTGATGAAGCCTTAGTTATATCTTTGGCAACACAGTATGGGGCATTAGATGGAGAAAATGTCTATTACTACGCAACGCATTTTGCGACAGTTGGTCAGACCATAGACGCTGAACAAATGGGTAACCTGATGAAGTTGAGAGATTTAGATGCTTATCCCTGCGCCGAAAATGACATTTATGTTTATTCTGACAAAATCAACAGCCCAGAAATTGAGAATAGTGACTTCTTATTTGAAATGCCCTAATTAATTGTCGATTTATCGAATTTTGTGTAGTGGTCAGTTTGATGTTGAAAAAGATCATGTCACCCTGAGCGTTTTGTGCGAAGGGTCTCTCTTACCCGAATTTAGGTAGATTCGGGTGGATACTTCGCCTTTGGCTCAGTATGACATGGTTTTCAACATAAAACTGACCACTACAATTTATCTGGTCAGCTTTATCTAAAATTGTAGAGGGTAACACCTCAAATAACCAAAAAGGGGATTTTTTTATGTATTGTCAAGCTAACAGTCGTACCAAGTTGTACATGTTATTAATGGTGATAGGTCTGCTGGTTTCTCTCTTGTCGGCCCTTCCATTTATGAACACCGTTTACGCTCAAGAGGAGGGGGATAAGTATATCTATCTGCCACTCGTTCTCAAAAATTACCCCAGTACCTCCCCAGAATCAACCTTGACCGTAACACCAACCGCAACTGGTGGAACCACCACCTCGACATCTACGCCCACCGCAACGTCAGACACAACTGATTTTACGCTAACAAGTATCGCAGTTTCTAATGGAGAACTCCTCGATGCTTACAAATGTGAAGAAAAGGTGGATGGTGTAGAAGAATCTATTCCTTTATCATGGTCTAACGTGCCTGATTCAACAGGCTCGTTGGCGGTGATTATGCACCATTATCCAAACCCTGACGATACCTCGAAAGCAAATTCATATTTGCTACTTTGGGGTATTGACCCATCGGTTACAGAAATAGCTTATGGTGGGGCTGACGATGGTAGTTGGTTCATGGGAGCTAATAAAGATGGAAATGCGGTCTCCTATACGTCTCCATGTTCACCAAGTGCAGGTTCTCATGAGTATACGATAATCCTATATGCCTTATCAGAAACACCATCATCTCTGCCTACTCAAAGTACAATAGATGTGGACTATGATGTTCTTAAAACTGCAATTGGAACTGTAAATGTCATCGACACGGCAGTTTTGACATTTAATGATGTGACTACCTCGACATCTACCTCAACACCAACAGCAACCGGCGATACCGCCACCTTGACATCTACGCCTACCAGTTCAACGACAACAGGTGTGGTATCACCCGGAGCAACGGTGGTCAAACTATCCGGTGACTATCAGTTCACCGAAGGGCCAGCCGTCGATACCGAAGGTAATGTTTACTTTACAGATATTTCTGCCAACAGTATCTACAAATGGTCGCTGGATGGTCAAATATCAACATTTCTCGAAGATTCAGGTGGGGCCAACGGCCTTTTCTTTGATTCAACGGGTAATCTACTGGCTTGCCAAGGCGGAAATCAGCAGTTGGTCTCCATAGATTCGGAAGGCAATGTAACAGTGTTGGCTGATAAGTACAACGATGCGTCATTCAACCAGCCTAACGACCTATGGGTTGATGCTAAAGATGGTGTTTATTTTTCTGACCCGATTTATAGTAGTGGTAGAGCGCAGGAGGGGGAATATGTCTATTATCTAACGCCCAAACGGGATAATCTTGTGCGGGTTATTGATGACCTGGTTAGACCCAACGGCATCATCGGCACGGCTGATGGTGTGACACTCTATGTGACCGACCACGGAGCCGGTGAAACCTACCGCTACACCATCGCCGAAAACGGTAGCCTGACCGATAAGACATTGTTTGTCTCGGTGGGGGCTGATGGCATGACGATTGATGCAAACGGGAACATTTACCTCGCAGAGGATAGTGGGGTATCAGTGTATGACTCATCCGGTACTCTAATCGAAACGATTGCTGTTCCTGAATCGACCAAACCGACCAATATCACGTTTGGCGGACCAGATAACCAAACGCTTTTTATAACTGCCCGCACCTCTGTTTACACCATTTCGATGCAGGTTAAAGGTAGCTCACCATCAGATACCACACCAACTGCAACGCCAAGTGGCAGTGTTACACCAAGTGGCAGTGCTACGCCAGCCGCAACGCCAGGTGGTACGGGTATGAATATCAGTCAAACTTTGTCTGATGAGGCCCAAAAGAACACCATTGCTTTTGATGCGCTTGCCTTCCTGACCGGTGATTTATGCTCTGATAGTTTTTTGCCACCCGGAAAAGTGGCTGATTTTTCCGGCTTCCAATATTTGCGTGATAACGACCCTACCGAAATGGGACATAACACCGATTTTGTGACTATCATTGCTTACAATATTCTGAATATCTTGGACGATAGCCAGACTCAGCAGATGATAACTCTAGCTAAGGGCCAGATAGACATGATTGATAGCTATGCCTACGGACGTTTTCCGTTGATGAAGGGATTCCGTCGCCACTTGGAGGAAGATGTACCAACGGGGACTACGGGACTTGATAAAAGCGCGGTGATGGCCTACTCGGCTCAAATATACGAGATTGACGGGCAAATCAGTTACGACCGAGCAGAGGCACTGGGCACTATTTTGAGGTCTTTAACCACAGAGCAAAAGGCGAAGTTGGATGCTTTGACGGTCTTGAATGGTGTAGGGAATTGGGATAGCACCCTGTCAGACCCGCTTGAGGGTCTTAGTCTCAGCAAAGGGGAAAACGTGGCCGTGATGACCTATGCCAGTGAGATGTATAGTTGGTACGCCGGTTCCGTCGAGGCGGATACCTATTTCTGCCCGGAGCGGCAGGGGACTTACTTTGGCTCCTTTTATATGAAAGATATGCCAGCGATGGCGAGCGGCCCCGGTATTAGTTTTACCATTCCTTCCGACTTAACCGCCCAAATGGGGGCCGATTTTTTGGCGACGCTGAATATCACACAGTCACAGTTGGTGACAGGCTTGGTGGATATCCAGCGAGATACACTGAATGACATTGTGGATACAAGGGAGGAGATGTCTACTCAACTGCGAAAATTCATAACGGAGGAAACGGTAGACGAGGCCACCATACTGTCTTCGGCGGGAACTTATGGAGAGCAGGACGGCGAGATTGTTTATAACTATGCGGTCAACTTTGCCGAGGTAGACAAAACTCTCACCAGCGAGCAGAGGGCACGACTAGTAGAAATTCGGGAGGAGTGGAATACTATCGCTTGCTCAGGTGCATTTTTATACTCTGCACCGTTGGATAACATGCCTGTCATATCGAACACGGATTTCTTGTTCGGGACAGAAACATCAACACCAACCAGTACACCAACAGCAACACCAGACGCAACAACAGACTTTACTTTAACGAGTAGTGCAGTTTCTAATGGAGAACTCCTTGATGCTTACAAATGTGAAGAAAAGGTGGATAGTGTAGAAAAATCTATTCCTTTATCATGGTCTAACGTACCTGATTCAACAGGCTCGTTGGCGGTGATCATGCACCATTATCCAAACCCTGACGATACCTCGAATGCAAACTCATATTTGCTACTTTGGGCTATTGACCCCTCGGTCACGGAGATACCTCATGGTGAGGCTGACGACGGTGATTGGTTTATGGGAGCTAATAAAGATGGCGCTGGAGTCTCCTATACGTCTCCATGTTCACCAAGTACAGGTTCTCATGAGTATACGATAACCCTATATGCCTTATCAGAAACACCATCATCTCTGCCTACTCAAAGTACAATAGATGTAGATTATGATGCTCTTAAAACTGCAATTGGAACTGTAAATGTCATCGACACTGCGACGTTGACATTTAATGATGTGACTGAATAAAAGGTGGTAGTCTATTAGAAAAGCTCATCCATCAAAGTTAGCCCATCAAAAAGGAACTCTTGGATCTGCTTACAAACCTTCCCCGCTCAGTCGGGGTTTCCCATCACCGAGGTGCGAGGGATTGAATTTGCGTCGCCCTCGGTGGTGGATATTGATGACTCCGCCCCTACGTAATCTATCGCCATACCTAATTTGTAAAGATCATTTCCGCCATTTGAACCATGTCCAAAAAGCTCGTTCCTTTACGTAGGAATGGGCTTTTTTGATTAGGATTGTTGGCTAGAGTGTGGTATACTTCGCCCTTAAAATATTTTACAAGGATGGATAAGGTATTTGCTCTATGAAATTTATTACTACTACCTCAACCGTGTTGATTGTGCTCTTGTTTGTCGCTGTTATTACCGTCTCTGGAGGAGTTGTCTTGGCTGGTGGGATTGGTATTGGCTGGTTACTAACTTGGCTTTTTCCCACCTACTTTAACCTTTTTCAAGGCTCTGTGTTGGGCTTTTTGACGATTCTGATTGTCAGTTTGGGCTGGACAAATATGTTAAGGAACACGCCCTCTATGTCCGCGAATGATTATGACCTTGATTATGATGACCTTGATTATGATGACGACGATGACGATGATGATTACGATGACGATGATTACGATGAGATCCCCATCACTCGTTTCTATCAGGATCCGAAAGAAAAGACATGGGAAGCATGGTTCCGGTATCAAATTGCTAATAGCATCTACATCGAGTTTCAAGATTCTCCCAAAGCGGTTGGCCCAATGGGAGACCGACAAGTTCAAGAGTTAGCGGTTCGATTAGCTGACATCGCTGTTGCGCTGTGTAAGCGCAAATCTCCGAACACCAAAAAGTTTCAGGTTACGCAATCGTCTATCAAAAAGGAGATGAATAAGATGGGACAACGCCCGTATGGTGACGATATCCTTGAACTGGCTGTGAGTGCTGTTAATGAAGAGCTTAGTTATGAAGAAGATTTGCAACAGATTATTCGTAACAAAGCATGGGATGACCTGTCTGATATGTTTGATTGAGTAACTAGTACAAGGCGGCGTAAATCCTCCCGCAGATAGAGTAGGGCGGACTTTAGTCTGCCTGTAAACTGACAGGCTAAAGCCTATCCTACAACTACCGTAGGACTTCTGCCGAGCAGTACTAGAGTTTTTTTGAGGGTAGCAGATATGTATCTGTTACCCAGTGAACTACTAAGGAATCGGAATTAAATAAATTGCGCGTTTCGCCTTCGACAAGACTTCGGCGTGAAGCTCAGTCGAACGCTCAGGCGGCGAGGCATAGTCGGAGCTTGTCGAAGGTGGGCCACAAGTTATTTAATTCCGATTCCCTAACTATTGACTAAGGAGTCAAAAATGTCTGAAAATTCATTGAAGAATTTGTCCGAATTAGGACAGTCGTTATGGTACGACAATATCGAACGCAGTTTGTTGACCGGTGGTAAGTTAGCCAGCTTGGTCAATGAAGATTACGTCATGGGCGTGACCTCCAATCCGAGTATCTTTCAAAATGCGATTGGCAAAAGTCAGGCTTATGATGCTCAACTTGAGGCTATTTTAGCCGAAAATCCGACCATCGGTATCAAGGATTTATATGAAGCCTTAGCGATTGAGGATATTCAAGAAGCGGCTGATATTTTACAGCCAGTCTATGATCGCACCAATGGCGACGACGGCTATATCAGCCTAGAGGTGTCGCCCGAGTTGGCGCATGACACCGACGGCACTATTGCCGAAGCCAAACGGCTGTTTGAGACGGTGGGACGCTCTAACTTGATGATTAAGATTCCGGCCACCCAAGCGGGATTGCCCGCCATCAGCGAGGTTATCGGATCCGGGATTAATGTCAACGTGACCCTGATGTTTTCGCTCCAGAACTATATCGACGTAGTCAACGCCTACATCGAAGGACTGGAGAAACTCGATGCCGCCGGAGGTGACTTGAGCCAAGTGGCCTCGGTTGCCTCCTTTTTTATCAGCCGAGTCGATGCCTTGCTAGATAAATTACTTGATGAAACCGGCCATGCCGAAGCCGCCACGTTACAGGGCAAATTGGCTATCGTCAATGCTAAAGTAGTTTATTTAAAGTTCAAAGAGATATTTGAAAGCGAAAAATTCCAAAAATTAGTCGCCAAAGGAGCTAGAGTTCAGCGACCTTTGTGGGCTAGTACTAGCACCAAAAACCCCGCTTATTCTGATGTGCTTTATATTGAAGAGTTGATTGGCCCACAAACCGTCAACACCGCCCCACCTGCTACCATCGAACAGTTCAAAGACCACGGACAGGCCCAAGCCACATTAGAGGTTGATTTGGAAGACGCTCCGGCTATGATCGAAAAGCTGGTCGAACTAGGCGTTGATTACGATTCAGCTACCAAAAAACTACAAGATGACGGGGTGGTCTCCTTTGCCAACGCCTTTGTTGATTTGCTGGGCACCCTTGAAGAAAAACGTGAGACTATCGTCTCCAAACAGGTCAGTCGTATGGAGATGGATTTAGGCGAGTATCAAAACTCGGTCGATATTCGGCTAAAAGCATGGGACGCAGCTCAGGTGCATCAACGGGTTTGGGATGTTGATGGCACAGTGTGGGTGCCCGACCCCGACCTCGCCGCCCAAACCAACGACTTGACCAATCGACTCGGTTGGCTCAACATCGCCACTGACATGTTGGCTCAAATTGATACGTTGACCGAATTTGCCCAAGAGGTTAAAACCGCCGGTTTCCAACAGGTTGTCCTGCTCGGCATGGGCGGTAGTAGTCTCGCTCCCGAACTGTTCATGACCACTTTTGGGGCAGAAAATGGTCTGCCTCTGATCGTCCTTGACAGCACCAACCCCGACCAAGTCATTTCTGTGACCAATCAGTTAGCCGATGTCGGCAAAACTTTATTCGTCGTCTCTAGTAAATCGGGCGGTACGTTAGAGACCATCTCCTTCTATAAACATTTCTTTAACTTGGTCAAGCAACAGAGCGACACGCCCGGCCAAAACTTTGTCGCCATAACCGACCCTGGCTCAAAACTAGAATTGATTGCCACTGAACAGGAATTCCGGCGAGTCTTCTTGGCTCCGGCTGATGTGGGCGGACGCTACTCGGCCTTGACCTACTTTGGCCTCGTTCCCGCCGCGCTGGTGGGGGTCGATTTAGGTAAATTGCTACGACGAGCCATCAGCATGGCTCAAGCCTGTCAAGCACCGTCTGAGCATAACCCCGGCTTGCAATTGGGTGCTACTTTGGGCGAACTAGCTTTAGTCGGACGGGATAAAATGACCCTCTTTGCTTCCCCTCAAATCGAGGCTTTGGGCAACTGGGTTGAACAACTGGTCGCCGAAAGCACCGGCAAACATGGCGTGGGGATTTTGCCTGTGGTGGGCGAGGCGATTGCTGAACCGGCGGCTTATCAAACTGACCGACTGTTCGTTTATTTGCGAATGTTGGGTGACGATAACGCCGAGTTGGATGGGCGAATGGAACTGTTCCGCGCGGCGGGGCATCCGGTTATTTTAATCGAGATGGATGAGTTGGAAGATTTTGGGCAGGAGTTTTTCCGTTGGGAGATGGCGACTGCCACCGCAAGCGCAGTTCTCAAAATTAACCCGTTTGACCAGCCTAACGTTGAATCGGCCAAAGTGAAAGCCCGTGAACTTATGGCCGAATTTGATGAGACCGGTTCGCTCCCAAGCGACAGTCCCACCCTCGATTATGACGACATTGACGCGTATGGCCCGGTTATGGGCAAAACGGTCAACGAAGCCTTGAAAGCCTTTGTGCAACAGGCTCAAGCGGGTGACTATATCGCCATTATGGCCTATTTGCCGACCACTCCCGAAACCGACGCGGCCTTAAATGAGTTACGGATTCGCCTCCGAGATGGTCTGCGGGTGGCGACCACCGTTGGGTACGGGCCGCGCTTCCTCCACTCAACGGGGCAACTGCACAAGGGAGATGGCAATAAGGGGCTGTTTATCCAACTGACCCACGCGCCCGCGAGTGACGTGGAGATTCCCGGTGAATCCTACAGTTTTGCCACCTTAGTTGCCGCGCAAGCCCAAGGTGATTACAATGCCCTACAAGATAATAATCGGCGGCTCATTCGATTCCATATCGAACAGGCCGATATTCCCGATGCAATTCGGAAATTGATTCCAGCTTAGACTGTGGGCTTTTAGACCCTAAAGGTTTTTAAAACCTTTAGGGTCTATCGTGTCACCTATCACATAGGTTTCTCTATGACAGAATCATCAATGACGTTGTACGAAATTAATAATCAGCCCATATATGTGCATGAAGAAGGGCGCAAACGTGAACAGGTCCTGATTTTGATCCATGGCTGGTCAAGTTCATGGTTCTCTCTCTCTCCATTACTGCCAAATATGCGTAAGCGATATCGTTGTATGGCCGTTGATCTGCCGGGGTATGGTAAAACGCCACGCCCCCCAGAGCGCATTACCATGGATCTATACGCCGACCTTTTGGCCGGTCTGGTTCAACAGGTCAGCAAAGACCGACAAGTCGTCTTAGCCGGTCATTCTATGGGGGGTATGATTGCCCTCATTATGGCCTTGCGTCATCCTGATTTAGTGGAGCGTATGATTTTGCTGGCTCCGACGATTACAGGTAATCTCTCACTGTTTATCAACTTGTGGTCGTACCCAATTACCATGTTGGAGCGATTTTTCGTGGTCGATTGGATTGTCTCTCTCTTTGAGTCGCAGTTGGCTTGGGCCACAGATCGGATTATGCGTCCCGCTTCTTTAGCCGTCAAAAGTGGCATGTCTGAGGAGGATTATCACCGTTTGCGCGGAGATGCTCGGCATGGCGGACAGGGTAAAACCAGAGCCGAATGTTATTGGGGCATGCGTGAGGGGAATTTGCGGGGCAAGCTGAACAAAATCAAAAAACCGACCCTCGTGATTTGGGGCTTGGAGGATAATACCGTACCATTACGGGATGCCAGTGTTATGGCTGATGAAATGCCCAAGGCCGACATGCGCTTCATGCCCAACGTCAGCCACTGGCCGCAGTTTGAAGCCCGTGAGCAGACGTTGCGCTACGTTGATGGTTTTTTAGGGCGACCAATGAATCTGTTTAAGGTGCTGAGTAGTACGGGGGCATGGCAGGAATGATGAATGAAGAGTGATGAGTGAAGAATGAAGAATGAAGAATGAAGAATGAAAAACGTCTCCTTATGTTGGAATTTGGAGATGTTTTTCGTTATTGAATTGGGCACTCAGGCGCGGGGAATGGTTTGGTGAGATATGACCGCCAATCAAAAAACTCGTGAATTATCACTCGTAGGGGAAATTTTGAGGCAAAAAGAGGTCTATTGTCGGACGTGACTCATTCGCGTCACCTGGATTAGCGGTCATATTCTGCACTCCCCCAACAAGATGTAGCATGGCCTTTAGGCTGTGCATGTAAAAGAACGCGGATTCGGTGAATGGAGCGGATTGATTCGTTTACCCGCTCGTTGCGGAGATGTCTCCGCAACGCCCTCTCTGCTAGAGACAGATACCGTGCCGGATATATATCCGGCACGAGCAGGTAACAAGATGTAGCATGGCCTTTAGGCTGTGCATGTAAAAGAACGCGGATTCGGTGAATGGAGCGGATTGATTCGTTTACTCGCTCGTTGCGGAGATGTCTCCGCAACGCCCTCTCTGCTAGAGACAGGATACCGTGCCGGATATATATCCGGCACGAGCAGGTAATCTAAAGGTAATTTTGCAAAAAAGGAGAATATTATGCTCACCTTAAACATTGAACTACCAGAACCTTTAACCCAGGATGCTCAGGTATCTGGTTTTTCTAAACAACAGTTGCAATCTCTAATCATGCAATTTGTCGAAACCTTTTTAGGTATCTCATTAGAGTATCGACACTTTTTTTCTGATGAGGCGATTCCGGCGGACATCAGCTTTGATTTAATTCAACTGGACTATTTGGACGATGATGATTTATGGCACGCGGCTCAAACCAAAATTGCTCCCTCATACACCGAACAAATGCAACAGTTGTTAGATAAACGAGAATTTGAGGGCTTAACGACTGAGGAACAGGCGTTAGTGACCCGCCTGAGCAGACTGGCCCAACGAACCATGTTAGTCCGAGCTAAAGCCGCGGTGTTGCTGAAACAGCGGGGCTTTGATATTACGTCGTTGCGGCAACAAAGGAGTGGGGCATGAGCAATGTTTCCTCTGAATTGCGAGAGCAAGTTGCTGAACGTACCAATTATCGCTGTGCCTACTGGATCGATGCTGGCTGGCATCCTCCAATAGAAAAGGCATGATTTTTCAGTACCATCATGAAAATAGGGAGAAATCAACATGGAACTTTTAACCACCAGCCTAGCTGGTATCGCCGCTGGTGTGGCAACCAGTTTTCTGGCCAGCCGCTTTGAGGAGGACTGGCAAAGCATGACCGGCGACGATTCGGCGCAGGTTGTCACCACATACCAACAGGGCGCAACTCAACGAGAGGCGGAACTGCTGACCATTCAGCGGGAGTTGATTCGGTACCGTAAAATGGAGGTTGAGGCTGGTCTCGTCAGCACGGCGGAGCAGGGTCGGCAGGCTTTGCAACTGTCGGAGCAGAGTTTGAACCTGAAACGGCAGGAGATTACTCTGTATCAGAGCCGCTTACAACAAGATAGCCGTTTGGCCGCGAACCAACAACAGCAGTTAGGCCAAGCCTTGCAACTGCGCCAACAAGAGCTATCCTTGCTAGAGCAAGACCTGACCGAGCGACGTGGAGTCAGCCGCCAACTGTTGGAACTGATGCGCCAACGGGAGGAGTCGGCCATTCAACGGCGGTTGGACGGGATTCAGGCTGATTGGGATCGGGAGAATTGGGCCGGAATCTTGAGTCGAGCCGAACTCCAGCAGATATTGACACGAGGCCAACAACGCCATCGTTTGCTGATGTTCATCTCGCCGCCCGATATTAGCGACGATTGCCCCCGTTCTTTTCGGAATAACTTGGAGCGGGATGTGCGGAGCAAACTGAAACAGTTTATTAGTCAGCATTATCAGACCGAGTTGGGGCCGGTGGAGTTTTTTGGTAAATCGTTCAAAAGTTCAATTTTCGATACCCAAGTAAAACAGATGGCGACCCTACTCGAACCAACTCCCATGGCCATCATCTACAGCGACATCACTGATGAGCAGTTGTATCTGCATCTGAATTTGTGGGGCTTGGGTCAACCGTTCCATTTGACCGAGGCCTGGAATTGGGAGGAAGAGCATGACCGTCTGATAGAAAGCGGCATGGCCGAAAAAAAGAGCCTGCGTCAGATTCGCCAAGCCATCGTCAACCTGCACCAGGTGGGCGCGGCTCTGTTAGCCGATTTATATTATCTGGCCCTCAACCCAACCTACAGCCCCCGTTTGTTCGACATGCAGATTCAAGGCACCGATGCGTTAGCCCAAGTCATCCGTCAACTACAGACCAACCTCCGCCAACAGACATCTCTCGCGGAGGCGCAGAGAAGCAGAGAAGCGGAACGGAAACGGCGTGAGGCCGAAGAACGTGAACGGAAACGCCAAGCAGAAAAAGAACGACAGCGCAAGGCCAAGGGGGAGCGCAAACGTCAAGCCGAGTTGGAACGACAGCGCAAGGCAAAAGAACGTGAACGTAAGGCCGATGAGGAGCGCAAACGTCAAGCCGAGTTGGAACGACAGCGCAAGATCGTAGAACAATCTAAAATTCAATTCGACTGGATTACAATCTCCGCTGGCTCATTCTGGATGGGGGCGGATGATCTTGATGGAGCCAAACCCATGCATGAGGTCTATCTGCCTGAATACCAGATTGCCCGTACTCCTGTGACCAATGCTCAATGGGCGCAGTTTTTGCAAGATTCGGATTATGATTGGGAGGGGATTGGTCGGAGTGACCAATTTGGCTGGCACGGCCAAAAAACCGCTCCGCGTGGTCGGGAGCAACATCCGGTGGTTTGGGTGACATGGCATGATGCGCTGGCTTTTTGTGACTGGGCCAATCAGGCCATCCCTTCAGCCCAGCGTAGGGGGACTATCCAGTTGCCGAGTGAAGCCGAATGGGAAAAGGCGGCTCGAGGGATGGATAAGCGAATATATCCTTGGGGCAACCAAGAACCGACGGTTAGCTTGTTGAATTTTAATGAGAATGTAAGAGATACCACGCCAGTGGGCCAATATCCACAAGGGGCTAGTTATTATGGTTTGCTGGACATGGCCGGTAATGTGTGGGAGTGGACTCGGTCTGAATATCGAGATTATCCCTATAAAAGCGGCGATGGGCGGGAAGATGTTACTAGAACGGATGTTCGTCGCGTCTTGCGCGGGGGTGCGTTCCGCAGCAATACTGTCGCCCTTCGCGCCGCCTACCGTTACTACAACCTTTCGCTCAACCTTAGCTGGGGTCTTGGTTTTCGCTTGATTTCGTCCCCATTTTAGTTCTGGAATCCTGTCCTTCTGAACTGCTGTTTTTCTGATTCGCCGCCGCAAAGCGGCGGCGCGCGATTTTTTTTGCGGGTATGGGGGTTGAAACGCTGAAACGACTGAAAAAACGGTGATAGTCGCTGGTTTTGCCTGTTTGGTTGGGTTTACTCTCTAGGATATTGGTTATTCTTCGGTGAGATTCAGGCGTTTTCATCGCAACAGCTCGATGTTCTGTCATCGCAATGATAGCCGCGTAATTATGGTTTATAGAAGGAGACGACCATGCGAACATTAACCTTTGTTTACCGTTGGCCGGGTCTGGTTGAAGCGATTGCCGAACATCCCCATGATGAGCGTGAGGAGATAGAGAGCGAAGGCTACCAAGACTCTGGTATCTATGATTTACAAGTTGAGATTGATCCCCAAGATAACCAGCCCTACTGTTTTATGAGTAGTAACTTTGAGCAGAACTACCCCATCGTGATTTGGGGCGCTAAGACCAAGTTCAACCAAGAACGGTTTGATTTGCCGCAAGCGCAGTTGCATGATGTGCCGTTGCATGTGGCGTTTAGTTGGGCATACTACCATTTTATTCTTGAGGATAATCAGAAACAGTTACCCAACCGTGAATTGGTGATTCAGCTTGACCCCAATAACATGACTCAACAGGTGTTGGCTCATGCGGTGCAAACGATGGGGCTTTTGTCTTAATAAATTACCGGTGTAGTAACCTTTGGGCATGTAAAAAGAACGCGGATTCGGTGAATGGAGCGGATTGATTTACCCGCTTGTTGCGGAGATGTCTCCGCAACGCCCTCTCTGTATGGTACATTTGGTTACAAGACATCTTGTTACCCGACAGATTGGTTTAGGAAAGGCTAAAAACGGTAACACAGAGGCTCACAGAGACACACAGAGTTTCACAGAGAAAAGATAAATCTCTTTTTTAAAAAACTCCGTGAATCTCTGTGTTCCTCTGTGAACCTCTGTGTTAATTAGTTCAGGCTAAAAATTTTTGTCGGGTAGTAAGACAAGACATCCAAGTAGCTATCTATAAAGAATGGTCTATAAAAAAACCTCGGGAGTTAAATTATGACACACAAAAGTAAGCAAGTTATGAAATTTGCACCATTTTTTGTCTTACTTACCCTATTGTTTCTGGTTGGATGCGATACCGCCGATACTCCAGCGACACCACCTGTACTAAACTCTAAGTCGGTTGTGTCGGAAACGACCAACACAGAATCGAGATTTACATCGCAAGAGTTACAAAAATTGCGAAACATTATCAAATCAGAACAGCGACGGGCGAATATTCCCGGTATTGCGGTAGCCGTTATTGAAAGGGATCAGATAATATTCGTGGAGGGCTTCGGAGTACGTTCTTTAGATACGCAGGAACCCGTTACACCAGAGACGTTGTTTCATATCGGCTCGACTCATAAATCAATCACGGCCATGCTCTGGGCCACAATTATCGACGAGGGTCGTTTTAGTTGGGATATGCCAGTGACTGACATCTACCCCGATTTTAGGCTGTCTGACCCGCAAGCGACCAGCCAACTTCGTCTACACCACCTGCTGAACATGACCAGTGGTATACCCGACGATACGGAGGCGTTGTTTGATGCTGAGTATGATTCGCCAACTGACCTGTTTGATTTATTGGCCGAAGCTGAGTTATCCGCTCTGCCGGGAGAGGATTTCAGTTATAGTAATCTGACTAGTTCGGCGGCGGGGTATTTAGCCGTTTTGGCCGATGGTGGCGACCAAGCTAACTTATATGAGGGGTATGAAGCCACTTTACAACGTCGCATCCTCGACCCCATCGGCATGCAAAACGCGACCTTGTCGGTTGATGAGGCTCGTCGTCGCCCTGATTACGCGGTGGGGCATATCTATAATGACGATGACGAGGTTGTTGTCGCCGAATCGTACGACGTTGTCGGAGATGCCTTAGCCCCATCGGGTGGACTAAAGGCGAATGTACAGGACATGGCCGCGTATCTCAGCACCCAACTCAATCATGGTGTAGCTCCCAACGGTCAGCGAATTGTTTCAGCCGATAGTTTACATGAAACATGGCAACCTTATCTTGAGGAGTATGCCCTTGGCTGGGAGATACGCATGGACAATGGGGATCGTGTCATCAGCCATGAGGGTAGTTATGACAGTTTTAACTCACTGCTTATGTTTTCACCAAAACGTAACGTTGGACTGGTTATTTTGACCAATACCGATGAACCGGATGTTGCGTTGGTTTTGATGGCGCAAGCGTTTATTGCCTTGTCGCGGTAGTCGCATAGGGGCGCATGAGACCGCTCACAGAACATATTTTAGTCATCGAATTCGGTTGACACTTTCGGTGATGATTATTGTTTCAGCCGTTTTTAGGTAAAAGTTCAGTAAAACCGCCTAGAAACCCGATTTCTTTGAGAAATCGGGTTTCTGACGTTCCTTCACCTGGATTAGCAACTGCATCTATTACCCGCTCGTTGCGGAGATGTCTCCGCAACGCCTCTCTGCTAGAGACACCGTGCCGGATACATATCCGGCACGAGCAGGTAAAGACCAAGCAAACCTATATGACCGTATGACCACTACAATCGAAACTGCGCGATTTATGTTGAAATTCTGTGCAAATTCTGCACAACTCTACGGTACTATTGGCTACAAGATTTGTTAGCGAGGCGATGGGTATCAACCCAACATGGCTTATGGCACGACAATTTGTAAAGCACATGTCAAGGCTAATGAACCATGCCTTAATTTCAATTTCTTAATCCAATAAAAAGAGAGACAGTAAATGAAAAAAACAAGTTCTAACCAAATCAAACTCTATGCCGATATTATCTTACTTATGGCATTTATATTGACCAATGTTCCCCATGCAACCGGTATTCTCCTGCATGAATGGATTAGTATCCTCTTTATTATACCCATTCTGGTTCACATTCTTTTAGAATGGAAGTGGGTGGTGAATGTTACGAAACGGATGTTTAAACGACTGCCCGGCGAAGTACGCTTTAACCACATTTGGGATTTACTAATTTTCATCATGATGGTATTTGTACTTCTTAACGGTTTTCTCATTTCAGAAGCGGCACTTCCAGCGTTAGGCATTCACGTTACTATCGATCCGTTCTGGTCAGCCATGCATAACCAATCAGCCAATTTACTGATGGTTATGGTTGGTGTACATTTAGCTATGCACTGGAGTTGGATTGTTAGCATGATCAAACGTTATGTGTTGTATAAACCAGCACAAATAACACAATCTACACCACAAAGAGGTAAATAATGAAGACATTTATTAAAGAGAGTTTTGTGCCAACCTTGATCATTTTAGTCGCATCGGCACTGGTGATTTTAGCCGTGCTACCTCTGGCTCAAACCGATTGGGCCGAAACTGTTCGCTCCAGCCCTGAACACGAACAGGAAGACATGGAACAGATGACCGAAGAGGGTGAACATGCCGAACACCCATCCACTGTTGTAGGATTTGTTCTCTCGTTTATCAAAGTAACTATACAGATGGGTATTGGCGGCTTGTTGACTGCGCTTGTTTTATGGATTAGCAAAAGAATAAGAATGATCTCAAGCTAAGTACCGGACAAAACAGTTAGGACACGGATAAACACGGATTTTTTAGGCTTATCTGTGTGTATTAGTGTTAATCCGTATCACTTTTTTCTTCTGTAACAAGTTCAATCTTTTTTTGTCCTGTACTCAGCATCTCAGAGCGACTAGGCCAATCAAACAGCACAAACTACGAGCTTCGGACAACTCAAAGAATCGCGCTTTCGCGGATGCATCAAAGACAATCTTATGGCATAATGAGACCGTCCCTAGGACACTCCCAATCAAACAACTTTGGACACGGTTTTTATGGATTTTCACAGGTCTCTAAAAAATCCGTGTTTATCCGTGTCCCCATAAAAAATAACTATGACAATTTTAGTAACCGGCGCGGCCGGATTTATCGGTAGTAACCTGACCGAAACATTGCTGAACCAAGGGCAAACTGTAGTCGGTATTGATGATTTTAACGATTATTATGACCCCGCCTACAAACGCAGTAACATATCTGGGTTCAAAGATCATCCCAACTTGTCCTTTTACGAGTTGGACATTCGGGACGAGGCTGGAATCGAGAAACTGTTTGCCACCCACAAACCAACCGCGATTGCTCATTTGGGCGCGTATGGCGGAGTGCGCTACTCGATTGGTCGAGCTAAACTGTACACCCATGTGAATCTCGTCGGCACGATCAATTTGTTAGAGGCGGCCCGTGAGCATGGCCTCGGCAACTTTGTTTTTGCCTCGACCTCATCGGCTTATGGCAAAACGGAGCAGTTGCCCTTTATCGAAACCGACCCATGTAATCAGCCCTTAGCCCCCTATCCGGCCAGTAAAAAGGCGGGCGAGATGTTTGGCTACACCTATAATAATTTGCACCAGATGAACTTTACTGCGGTACGCTTCTTTAGCGTCTACGGGCCACGCGGCCGGCCCGACATGATGCCCTTCATGGTCATGGATCGTATCGTCAAGGGTGAGGAAATTATCCTATTTGATGCCGGTCAGATGAAACGAGATTGGACTTATGTAGACGACATCGTCAGCGGAGTCATCGCCGCGTTGGAGCGTCCCTTGGGGTACGAGATCATCAACTTGGGGCGAGGTGAGCCGATTCTTATGGCTGATTTTGTCCAGTCGATTGAGAAACTAGTCGGTAAAAAGGCGGTACTCTCCACCCCACCCGCCCCAGCCAGCGAGCCGAAAATCACCTTTGCCAACATCGACAAAGCCCGTCGTCTGTTGGATTATAATCCCCAAACCGCGGTGGGTGACGGTCTTGCTAAAATGTGGGATTGGTATCAAGCTGTGGTCATGGGGCGTTAGGTGAGTAACATTTTTGTATTACTAAAACGATATAGCCGCTTTCTAATCATCCTTCTGTTAAGCATCGTCACCGTCGTTGCCATGCTCCAGTTGGGCGAGATTGAGGTCAGCCGAGCGACGTTAGCTCAAGTTAACTGGGGCTGGTACGGCGCGGCCTTCGTCGTATTTTATTTCAGTCTCGTCGCCCGTGGCCTACGCTGGCAACGGATTTTGCAAGTGATGGGCTGGTCGGTAGGCCGAGTTTACTGCATCAGCCTGATTATTTCTGGCATGTTCGGGAGCATGATTTTGCCCGCTCGCGCCGGTGACATCGGACGGATTGGCATGCTCAAGCAGGATCATAACATCCCCGTCGCCAAGGCCATCGCCTCGATTACCACCGAGCGGGCGCTAGACGTGTTTTCGATTTTGAGTTTAGCCGCCATAGCCGGATATTTTGCTTTGCAGGATCAAATTCCCCTGCAAGTATTGCAGTTTATGGGCTTGGTCGGCTTGTTGTTTTTGATAGGTTTGGTCGGCCTGTTGACCATGCCGATTTTGGAAAGTTGGCTCCATGACCTGCCAATTCTCAAACGGCTATTACCACCCAAATTGTGGCAAATCTACCAAAAGATTGTCGAATTCGGCTTCTCGCTGATCCATGGCGTGCGAGCCTTGGGCAAAAGTCCGTTATTGTTACTGATTACGCTCATCGAAAGTTTTGTTATCTGGCTCTACGATGGGATTATCCTCTACTGCGTCCTCATGTCGATTGGGGTTGACATGCTGTTCAGCCAAACCCTGTTCACCTCCATGATTTCTGGCCTGTCGGTGGCGGTGCCAGTCATGCCCGGTGGGGTGGGCCAGTTTGAGGTGGTGCTAATCAGCCTGTTCAAACTGTTTACCGTGCCCGACAGTCAAGCCTATTTGGCCGCGTTGTTGTTACGGTTTGCCGCTTTTTGGACTTTTATCCCCGTCGGGGCCTTGATTACTTATCTATTTGGCTTCTCTCGCCTGCTCGACTGGTCGAATCAGGTCAAAACCGTCACCGATTCTGCACCCGCGTCTGTCACCTAATCGCAACATCAAAAAAGACTATCAAGGAGCTTCGCACCTTGCAGGACGAAGGACGAGGGTTTCACCTACAAGGTGCGAAATCCCTCGTAGGTGTCACATGATAAACCGTCTCCAAACCCTGTACCGCACCCATACCGATTTTATTCTACTCTTGATCCTATTTATCACATTTCGAGGGTTGACGATTGCCGCGTTTCGGCCCGGCGGCTTGGTGCTAGATTTCTCCGATTTCTACTGGTATCGCAGTTTTGCCGAGTTGACTCACCAAGGCTACTACCCCTACGACAACTTGTGGACGACCTACCCGCCCTTGTTTCCGCTGGTCATGATTACTCTGTATCATGTCAGCAGTCTGCTCCCGCCGTGGACGTACCCCAATCTCTGGTTCACCCTCTTGCTTGGTGGATTTTTCCTTTTATTTGAGATTGGCAATTTCATCCTGCTCTACCTATTCAGTCTCAAAATCTATGGTTTACCGACTGACAAACTAGCCTTATTTCGGATTGACTCTGGGCCAACCAATCTATCGAGCGCGGTCTTACGACCATGCTGGGTCTATGCCGGATTTTTTGTACCGGTCTACACCTTGACTGGTTGGTTCGAGAGTTACCCGTTGTTTTTCTTTCTTCTCAGCCTATATCTTTTGTTAGAAAACCGCCCTTATCTGAGCGCAATCTTCACCGGCATCGGCTTCATGATTAAGCTGATTCCGCTAATCCTCATGCCAGTGGCCGTCCAACGACTAACGCCCAACACCTCCGGGCCGATGCTAAAAACGCCCGCCATGCTGACCCGTCTACCTCGTTTTCCGGCCTATTTCGTGCTACCACCCCTTAAGCCGTTACCCATTATATGGTATGTCGGCCTCTTTCTGCTGACCATCACCCTGATTGGCCTGCCCTTTTATTGGCTCAATCCAGCCCTATTTTTTGGCCCGCAGTTGATTACCGCGGCCCGCGAACCATGGGAAACAATATGGGCACTGATTGACGGAAATTACAACTACGGTATCATTCCGCTCGACATGCGCGACCTCGCTTGGACACTCACCCAAGCCCCGCCGACCCGCATCAACTGGCTATTGGTGACAGGTATCGCGGCCCTGTTCTACGGCCTATTCTACACCCGCCGCATCGCATGGAATGAACCGCGCAAACTAATCGCTTTTGTTGCCTTCACCAACATGCTGTTCATGGTCTGGTCGAAGGGGTACAGCCCGCAATGGTTGGGCTGGCCGCTCTACTTTATCGCCCTACTTTTGCCGAACTGGCGAGGCGTGTTATACGCCACCATCCTGAGTATTGGCAATATTTTGGAGGCCAACTTTTTCTTCATCATGTTCCCCGACGACCATTGGCTCTTGGCCGCCATTGTCATCAATCGAACGCTGATTTTCATCATGCTGATGGCTGAATTCCTGTGGCTGATTTGGCCCGCCTCGGTCAGCCTGACCGTGATCCGTTGGCGTAGAATTGGCTGGGTCGTCTACCTGATGGTTTTGTTAGGCAGTTTACCGATAGCCATGTGGCAATTGAGCGACAGTTACATGACCAGTCGTCTGAAACTCAGCCCCTACCGAGCCACCATCAGCCGATTACAGGGTGAAGCTGTCACCGGCGCGCTCCTACTAAATGACCATCAGGTTTATGACTGGTTCTACCCCTATCTGCGCCATGAGTACGACCTGAGCATGCTCGATGATTACGCCCCGGCCAACGATTCTGTCGAGAGGCGCACCCTTACCCTGCTGACTGACATTGCTCATCAAACTGATGTACTGTGGATTTACGATGTCAACCCCGCCGAAACCACCCCCGCCGAAACCGTCCTGTCCGACTGGCTCGATGCGCGCCCACCGGCCCACATTCAGGATGTTGACGGGGGACGGTTGTATCTGTTTATTTTGGAGTAACTTAGTACCCGACAGAAAACTTAGTCTGAACTAATTAACACAGAGTTTCACAGAGGAACACAGAGTTTCACAGAGAAAAAGCGAATTATTTTTCCTTTGTATTACTCTGTGAAACTCTGTGCATCTCTGTGAAACTCTGTGTTCCTGTTTTAGCCTTTCCTAAACCACTTTGTCGGGTAGCAAAGTTCAGGTTATGCCTCCGTGAATCTGTTACTTTTTTAGTCTTTCCTAAACCACTTTGTCGGGTGACAATCTCCCTTACCTCCCCCCATTCTTGACGAGTTGTTGTTAATACCCTATCATGACCCTCATAAGTCAACTTTTTTATAAAAGGGACTCTCAGTACCCGACAGAAAAGTTAGCCAAAACTGGTAGCTAAAAAATTTGTTGGTAATAAGTAAAAGGGATAATCATGCTAGAAAAATTGGTGGCTGTAGAAGCCCGTTACAATGAACTAAATGAACTGATGGCCTCGCCGGAGGTGATGAGCGATGCCAAAGTCTTGATTAAATACGGTCAGGAGCAGGCGAGTCTGGAAGATTTGGTACAAGCCTCACGACGGTATCGGGACGTTTCGACCCAAATTGATGAGGTCAAAGAGATGATGGCCGAAGAGGACGACGAAGAGATGCGGTTGATGGTCAAAGAGGAGTTGAGTAGCCTGCAAGAGGAGCAGAAAACGTTAGAAGATACCTTGCAGGTGATGCTTCTGCCCAAAGACCCGAATGATGATAAGAGTGTCATCATGGAGATTCGAGCCGGAGCTGGTGGCAATGAAGCGGGGCTGTTTGCGGCTGATTTGTTCCGCATGTACAGCATGTACTCTCAATCGCATAATTGGAAAGTTTCCGTGTTAAGCCAGAACGAGTCGGGCATCGGCGGCTTTAAGGAGATTGTGTTTGATGTTCATGGCGTGGGTGCGTACTCCAAGCTCAAGTACGAGAGTGGGGTGCATCGGGTACAACGGGTTCCGCAGACCGAGAGCAGTGGCCGGATTCACACCTCCACCGCTACCGTGGCCGTTTTGCCGGAGATGGATGAGGTGGAGATTGAGATTGACCTGAATGATGTGCGAATCGATATTTTCCGCTCATCTGGGCCGGGTGGACAGAGCGTCAACACCACCGACTCCGCGGTGCGCCTGACCCACGAGCCGACTGGCTTGGTGATTAGCTGTCAAGATGAGAAGAGCCAGCTACAAAATAAGACGAAAGCCTTCAATATTTTGCGAGCTAAATTATACGAGTTAGAGCAACAACGGATTGAGAGCGAACATGGAGCCACTCGGCGTTCACAAGTTGGCAGTGGCGACCGGAGCGAAAAAATCCGCACCTATAACTTCCCCCAAACCCGCGTCACTGACCATCGCATTCATCATACCAGCCATCGCTTAGAGGGGATGATGAATGGCAATATTGATGATTTTATTGATGCCCTAAAGAAAGCCGATATTGAGGAAAAACTTAAGAATTTAAGTTGAAACTGGGAGCGCAGGCATGTTGCTACAGATTTAAAGATAAAGATTTTGACTCATCATTTTCCCGCAAGTTTTGAACTTGCGGGAAAATTGCTCCGTTACTCAAAAATATTATCTGGGAATCTATATAGATGTTCAGATAATGTTTTGTAGTTCAAGACCCTAAAGGTTTCTAAAACCTTTAGGGTCTGTCTATCCGAGTGAAAATCTTTATCTGAAAGACTGTAGAGGCCTGCGCGTCCAGTCAACCTGAATTTTTACTGCAATTATGATCGAACCGACAAAAGAAGTGGACATTGATTTTTTGGTTTTTATTGAGCGATACGCCTCCGACTTGTTAAAGTGGGATATTTTGACCTTTTTTGCCACCCATCCCGACCAGCCTTATTCGACGGAGCAGATTGCCCGTCATGTAGGACGAAACATACAATCAGTTCGTCCCGATTTGGGAGATTTAACATTGTCTGGTATTTTAGAGCAGTATACCAACGATGAAGTCACTTATCAACTGACCCAATCGTCTCGCTTTCGAGACATTGTCTTGAAACTCTCTACGCATAAGAATGGTTAGATGGTGGTCTCATCGCGTATCACACTATCCACCGCCTCGCAAGATGGCTAGTAGCACTCCAGCCGCGACCGCCGAGCCGATAACGCCAGAGACGTTGGGAGCCATAGCGTGCATCAGCAGGAAGTTTTGCGGGTCTTCTTGTTGACCGACCATGTGGGCTACTCTAGCCGAGTCGGGTACAGCAGAGACTCCAGCCGCGCCAATCAAGGGGTTGATTTTCTCGGTCAGGAACAGGTTCATGAATTTGGCGAACAGCAGGCCCGATGCGGTGGCAACCATAAACGAGAGTGCCCCCAAGGCGAAAATTACAATCGACTGCGGTTTTAAGAAGGTGGTCGCTTGAGTACTCGCGCCCACCGTCACGCCGAGCAAAATAGTGACGACATCAATCATCGAGGTGCGGGCGGTACTAGCTAGACGTTCCGTCACCCCACTTTCCTTGAGCATATTGCCAAAGAAAAGCATCCCCAACAGAGGTAATGCACCCGGTACAATAAAGAGACATACCAGCAAACCAATAATTGGAAATAAGATTTTTTGAGTAGTAGTCGCCATTTTGGGCGGAGGCATGCGAATGAGCCGTTCTTTGCGAGTGGTTAATAGTCGCATAATTGGTGGCTGAATCACCGGAACCAAGGCCATGTATGAGTAAGCCGAAATCGCAATCGCCCCCAACAAATCGGGTGCTAACAGCGAAGATAGAAAGATGGCCGTTGGCCCGTCAGCCCCGCCGATAATGGCGATGGAGGCCGCGGCGCTCAGCAAACGTTCTTGCGCCCCTAACAATCCGTTCGGGTCTTCGGTGAGACCCAAGCTGGGAAAATAAGCCCCAATCAAAATTGCCCCGAACAACGTACCAAATACCCCTACCTGAGCCGCCGCTCCTAACAACACCAACTTAGGACGAGCAATCAGGCTAGAAAAATCGGTCATTGCACCTAATCCCAGAAAGATTAAGGGTGGGTAGATTCCAGCAGTTACACCAAAATAAAGGTAGTTGAGGACACTACCCTTCTCATAAATACCGATTCGTAAACCGCCTTCGCCGGTCGCGGGGTCTGGCAACGGAATCGGGATATTCCCAATCAAAATACCAAACCCAATCGGCACGAGCAGTAGCGGCTCATAATCTTTAGTAATCGCGAGGTAGATAAAGAAACAACCGATGGCGATCATGATTAGGTTGCCAATTTCTATATTATAAAATCCAGTATATTGCCACACTAGACTACTCCTAAATGATATGTAATTCGTATTTTGTGAGATATTCCACGCAAAACAACTCTTGATTTTTGGTAGTGGTGCAGAAGTAGTGATATAGTCAGTTACCTACCTGCAAGTTTGGAACTTGCGGGTAGGTGATCACTACATGTGCAGGACTACCGATTTTTAGGCAGAAAAAATGCTCTCGCGGAGGCAGAGAAAAACATAAAAACTCTGCGTTTCCGCGTCTCTGCGAGAATTTTACTACGAATGGAATTTTGCACGGAAACTCCTAGAGAGCCGTAATTCGTATTGCGTAATTAGTAATACGAGTCATTTTGGGATGAATTATTTAGAGGCAAAGGTTGCCAAAACCTCATCCTGTCGCACGTTTTGAGATACTTCAACATTGATCTCAGCAATAGTTCCATCTTGAGGCGCGCTGACCACCGTTTCCATCTTCATGGCCTCCAAAATAATCACAGGGTCATTCACCTTGACGGCATCGCCAACCTTTACTCTTATATCTCTCACCATGCCGGGTAATGGCGCAATGAGGACATTTGTCCCCGTTTTGGGAGTGGCTGGTGGCGCTGGTGGCGGGGGCGGACTCCCCGGTGGAGGCGCGCTTGGTAAGGGAGGCGGGGCGGGCGGCTTGCTGTAGATATTTGTGGCCGCGTAACCGTATCCGGTTGGATCCTCATCATCTTCTAACAGTTCAACTTCAACATCATAAGTAACACCATTGATTGTGACGCGTAATTTTTTAGTCATTTTATCTCCTTGGGTTTAGGTTATTTGGTAATTTAAGTCTAGGTCGGATTTATTGGCTCAACGTGGAAATGAGGAGTACCCCACAAATTGCTCCGCTATATCATGCTGACACATGCATAATACTCATTCCTTATCGGATTTATTCCGAGTGGTTTTGTTACACTTTAAGATGATATTCGGTTGATGAGACCCCATAATATCTGTGCGTCCTTGCGCTTGCCAATTATCGGTTATTTTATGTCGATACCGAATGCGTTTAATACGTACTTTTTTGTCGATTGCCACGGAAATCGCCGCCGAAATCACAGCCACGATTTCTGGTGATATGACCTCGTCATCTTCATCGGATATGATAATACTATCACCCTCCCGTTTAGGGGGGGCATGGACGTGGGGGGCAATCGTAATCATTTGGTCAAGACGGTCAAAGTTACTGAGAATCACAGTGATCACAGCTAAGGCAAAAAACACAACCGACATGCCAATGAGGGTAATTTTTAGACCAGTCATTAATGCAACTGTCGTATCCATAGGGTAACTCCTTGTGGCAGTTCCGCAAAACTCATCCAGATGAGTTTTGTGCGGCTACATTATATTCAAAAATTTGTCGATTCATCGAACTACAGATGTAGTGATCACCTACCCGCAAGTTTTAAACTTGCGGGTAGGTAACTGACCTGCATCACTACCAATCTCGTTGAGAAACGATATATGCTGGACGGTTCATTACTGTTCCGCAGGTGCGAGAGGTGCTTCCTCAGCCGGTGGAGTCTCTAAAAAATCGGAGCGAACTTTGTTAATCAGGTTGTCACCGGTAAATTTTGCCACTTGCACATAATAGGGCGAGTTCGAGGCTTTTAGATAGTAGCCTTGCTCATCCAGCGTAAGGTTGCCGACCAGCAGAGTATAAGGTTCATCCGCCTCAATCGTGACCGTCGCTTGGGGACTGTCCAAACCATACTCCGGTTTGTTTTCCGTCCCCAACGGTGTGACCAGCCGTAACGGGCTGAGTTGGTTGAACATGGTGGTCACACCGACTTGGTTAAACAGTTCATCCTCGGCCAAATCGGACATGGCCCAGGTCGCGTCATCTACGTGGTCAAACTGAAATGTGCCACTACTATTTTCAAGTTTGATATGTTGGGTGACGCTTTGAGGAACAGTAAAGTAGATGGTATCGACCCAGTTGGTTGCTTGTGGATTGACCTCAAACGGGTTGATTTCACCCGAAAGGTAGACCTCCATCTGATCATCGGCCCGAACATGGGTCGCGCCCACGCCACCAGAACTGCCCAAGTAGAGCTTATGGCCCGTGCCATCGGCCAAGGTTAGCTCCAGCAGACGGTTAAACTCAGCCGCTCCCACTTGAAGCCGATTATGACTTGCATCGGTCTTGGTGACCAACCGATTACGGGTTAGATTCGGGATTTTCTCCAGCAGGGGTAGCACTTTCTCCCCTTGGGCGGGATAATCGTCAGCACTAGCTAACACCCATTCCTCACCCTCTTTTTGTAGCTGGATACTGTTTCCCTCTCCATCTGTAATAACCAATCCGACCACCTCATTTGGCGCGAAATCAGCAATCAGCGGGTCGGTGGCTGTTTGGGTGGTGGCTGATTGTGACCAAAAAACAAATCCTACAATAGCGATTTGCACTGCAAAAACAACTGCCAAAATCTTGTTGAGTTGACTCATGGATAATCCTCCTAATTGTATTTGTGGCACAAGTTGTTCAGATAAGATTTTTCAGTCTACCCGCAAGTTTTGAACTTGCTGGTAGATGAATTACTGAAAGACGTAGTATACCGTTAACTTTTCTTGATTCAAATTCGAGCGACTTTCATAAAAACACCCTCCTGTCGAGTTGATAGGAGGGATAGGTTGCATATTGAGCCAAAGGGATTAGTACCCCACCACAAAAGTTTTGATAAGTTGCCGCTTGTAGTAAACTACAAATTTACTAAGGGGCGAAAATGAACAAGATATATCGGGTAGATTTAACCAAGGAAGAACAGGCCGTCTTGCTAAAACTCATCAAGACGGGATATAATAACAAACTTTCTCGATTTTGGCATATTTCTCTTGGTGGGTTACTCTTACCGTTGGGCATTTAATCTATCGGGTAGGTCGGAGGCTTGCGCCTCCTTCCCCCCGTTGCCGCAATGGGGTTAATTCCCCACATTTACCAGCGTACGGCTTTCCCGTACTGGGCGGCTTCCAATGTATTGCCCGATAAGGGAAATCACTTAAGTTTGTTTCACAGCGTCGCAAAACGCTTTCAGTCCAAGTTTCTGTAAGTGTTTGATGTGAAGTCGTCGGTTGTCG